>DMWU01000094.1 GCA_003483125.1 Erythrobacter sp.
TACTGCCGGCACAGCTTTCGACATTGGTGCAGACGGTCGCCTTGGCATTGTCGCAACTGCATCGCTAAGCAACAAGCTGCGTACCAAGGTTGTCACTTCACAGAATCCGTTCACTACCGACCTGCAACTTGATCGGGATTCGCAGAATTTTGTTACCGACAATCGCATTCTTGCAAATGGCATGCTGGGGTTCGGTCTTGAAGTGGGCGAGCATCAGTTCCGCTGGACCAATCTATTCATTCGCGACACGCTCAAACAATCAGGTTTGGGCTTCAGCGAGCTTCTCCTCGACGGAGATAGCCTGATCACGCAAAATACCGGATGGTATGAGCGCCAACTGTTCGACACCCAGTTTGTCGGCGAAATGGAATTTGGCGATCTCTCTGTGGACCTGCGAGGTGGCTATGCGCAAACACAGCGTGAAGCGCCCTATGAATATGAATTCGTTTATGTTCGCACCAATCAGGACAACCAGGACACGGGCGATATCTACATCAACGTGCTTGACCGCCAACGGGGCAGTGCGTCGGTCGCTTTCTCTGAACTGACGGAAGACCTTTATTACGGCGGGATCGATCTCAGCTATCCGGTGACTGATTGGCTGACGACGACAATTGGCTATGCCTATACGGACACAAGTCGCTTGTCAGAACGTCGGCAATTCCTGATCGATGGCGACAACATCCCTCCGGGCGTTGGCGCGCTACGCCCCGACTTGCTTTTGGGCGATGCCGTCATTGAATTCTACGACATCGGACTTAGCGAACCGACGCAGACAGATCCTGCATTCCAGGCCGACCTGGAAATCCAAGCGGGCTATGCCAAGGTTAACATCGTGCCAGCGTTCGGATTGAGCCTTGATCTGGGTGTTCGCTACGAAGATGCAAAGCAATCGGTCTCGACTGTAGCGCGCTTTGAAAATCCGTTCGTCTCGCTGGCCAATACGCTTATAGAGAATGACTACTTCTTGCCGGGTGGCACAATCACCTGGGAGGTGAACGATCGCCTTCAATTACGCGCAAGTGCATCCAAAACGATCGCACGCCCGCAATTCCGCGAACTGATCTTCCAACCCTATACGGACCCGGATAATCAGCGGCAGTATATCGGCAACCCCGCCCTGGGTGACTCCGAACTGTTCAATGCAGAAGCGAGGGCTGAGTATTATTTTGGTCGGGGCAACCGTGTGTCAGCTGCCGGCTTCTACAAGGAAATCGACAATCCGATTGAACCATATGTCTCGATCGGCGCGGACACCAGCTTCACAACGAGGTTCGCCAATGCACCTAAAGCTGAATTGTTCGGCGGTGAGTTTGAATTCCAGTGGACGAAGCCACTTTTCGACTGGGACGCAAAGGGGTGGCTTGAAACCAAGCAATTTGTGCTCGTTGCAAACTACACCTACACGCAATCCGAACTGAAGGTCGGTGCAGGAGATGTGACTCAGATCTTCACCGCAGGGGTCGGGCCAATCGACAGCGACGCGGCATTGTTCTTCAATGATGGCGACCCGCTTTCGGGACAGTCAGACCATCTGATTAATTTGCAGTTCGGCATTGAAGACCAGGACAAGCTACAGCAGTTCACATTCCTGCTTAGCTATGAGAGCGAGCGCGTAACCAGGCGCGGTACTGCGGGCCTGCCCGATATTGTCGAAGATCCGGGGCTGAACCTGGACTTTGTCGCTCGCCAGGAATTGAAGCCGTTCAAACAACCGCTCGAACTGAAATTCGAAGCGCGAAACATTCTTGGCCGTGGGAACTTCGAGTTCCAGGAAAATGAGGGCAATCGCATTGAAATAAATAGCTTCGATGTAGGAACCTCATTCTCTCTAGGCATTTCAGCCGAGTTCTAACGAAGCAAGCAAATTTTTGCTGAGGCCGCTATCCGCGAGGATGGCGGCCTTCCTTTTTTCGTAATCGAATGAGTTCAGGGCAACCCTTGACCAGCCGACGGAGCTGTTCGCTCAAGGAAGGTCGAGGACGTAACCGATGGATCGTGCCGTCCTAAGCGGATGCCCACCGCCAGCGGCTTTGATGGCGCGACGCAACCTGCCAACCCAAACATCGACCGTGCGTCGATCGATATTTGCGACATGCTTGCCCAGGCCCTCGATCAGCTCTTCACGAGAGAGGACGCGATTGGCATTCTCCGCGAACAGGCGCAGCAGACGAAGGCCGCTTGTGCCGATGATAATCGGCTTGCCATTCCAATAGGCTTGCATTCCATCGACATCGAGCATCAATGGCCCGCGTTCGAACCGGTTCATCGGCGGACGATTTAGCGGGTCGCCGGAGATCGCTAACACCCGATCAAGCACTGCCTCGCGACTTATCGGGCCGATAATGTAGTCGTCGGCCCCGGCAGATATGGCACGCTTTCGGTCGCACCAATCATCGGTTTCCAGGATCATGGTGATATGTGCGTTGGTAGTGCGCGGATCTGCGCGCAACCTGCGGCACATTTCAAGGCCGGAAATGTCATCCATGACCCAATCAAGAAAGGCCCAGATCGGTCCCTCGACCAATTTGTTTATTCCACCCGCGTCAAGCGTGGTGAAATTGATTTCTATTCCATCGCCTACAAAGGGTTCGAACTCTTCGGCATTCCCACTTGTAAGCAATACGTTGTTCACGGACATTGCTGGCAAACCCCACACTTTGGGATGTTTTGCCAATCTCATGTGACCAGTATGTGACTCTTTCTAACAAGCGAATGCATCTGCCAGCTATCGTTCAGCCAGCCACGCAGCAGGACCCAAAACCTTATCTGTCGCGCACTGTTAAAGCGACAATCCACCATCAACGATGATGGTCTGGCCCGTGATATAGGATGACAGTGGCGACGCCAGGAACATCGCTGCCCCTGCCATATCCTCAGGCGTGCCAAAACGGCGCAGCGGCACACTTGAAATCACGCCCTCGCGGCGCTTTTCATTTTCGGTTGTCACCTTCGTCATCTTGGTTGGAACAAAGCCGGGAGCAATACCGTTGACGCGGATCCCGTCGCGCGCCCAGGCCTGTGCCAAAGAGCCGACAAGGCTGACAGCTGCGGCCTTGCTTGCGCCATAGGCAGGATTACCAATCATGGCGTGGAATGCACCGGTGGAACTGATGATGATCAACGCGCCGCTATTCTCAGAAAGACCCGGGTGAAACGCGCGCGCACAATCCATCACGGAATTAAGGTTGATGTCGATAACCGTGTCCCATCCCTCGCGCTCAAATTCCTGTCGTCCGTAACGCACAGCGCCTTGGCAAAGGACAAGGATATCAATTGCGCCCAACTGGGCAGAGAGCCAGTTGGCGGCTTCACGATCCTGCAAGTCAAGCTGGTGATAGCTCAGGCCGGTAAAATCGCTATCCTCGGCCTCAAGGTAATCCCCCTCGTCAGGACGGGTGCCGGTGACATGCACCTCGGCACCACCTTGGCGGAATCCATGCGCTATGCCGTTGCCAATCCCGCTTGAACCGCCAATCACAAGCGCGCGCTTGCCGGAAAAATCGAGCGGATCGCCCATCGTGATACCCCCCTTTTTTATCAGATGGAACGGCTGATCACTTCCTTCATGATCTCGTTTGTCCCACCGAAGATGCGAGTAACGCGCGCATCGCGCCACAAGCGTGCCACAGCATATTCGTTCATATAGCCGGCACCGCCATGCAATTGCAGTGCGGCGTCGCAAACCTCCCACTGTAGGTCAGTGTGCCACAACTTTGCAGCAGAGGCTTCATCTGTTGTGAGTTCGCCTTCAAGGTGCCGCTTGATCGCCCAATCAAGATGCGCCCAACCAACCTGCAACTTGGCTTTGAGGTCGGCGAGTGTGAACTTTGTATTCTGGAATTCGAACACCGTTTGACCAAAAGCCTTGCGCTCTTTCGTGAAGTTCACCGCTTCATCAAAGGCGCGCTGCGCACCTGCTTGCGCACTGACCGCAATTGATAGCCGTTCCTGCGGCAGCTCCTCCATCAAATGGATGAAGCCGCGGCCTTCGCCGCCCAAGATATTAGTCTTGGGCACGCGCACGTCGTTGAAGAACAATTCAGATGTATCGGCAGAATGCTGCCCGATCTTGTCAAGATTGCGCCCGCGTTCAAAACCTTCTGTTCCGGCATCGACCAACACCAGCGAAGTTCCTTTCGCACCCTGGCTGGGATCGGTTGTGGCAACGACGATCACGACATCGGCATTCTGGCCGTTTGTGATGTATGTCTTCGACCCGTTAATCACGAGGTGATTGCCGTCTTCAATCGCAGTTGTGCGCACGCCTTGCAGGTCGCTGCCGGCACCAGGCTCAGTCATCGCGATGGCCGTGATGACATCACCTGATACCATTCCAGGCAGATATTTCTGCTTCTGCTCTGGCGTGCCGAGCCGTTCAAAGTAATTGGCCGTAATGTCGCTCTGCAATCCGAAGCCCGCAGATGTGCCCATGTAGCAAAGCTCTTCATTCACGATGCAGTTGAAGCCAAAATCCAGGCCCAATCCGCCATTTTCTTCCGCGATTGTGGGGCAAAGCATGCCTGCAGCGCCTACTGCCTTCCACGCCGCGCGCGGAACAATGCCGTCCGCCTCGTGCTGATCAAGATAGGGTTCCATATGTTCCGCGAGCACCTTGCGGACAGTGTCGCGAAACATTTCGTGGTCTTCATTATAGGCAAAACGCTTGCTGGTATCGAGCATGGAACCAGTTATCCTTCTTGAGCTTTTCGTTGGATTTGTCCTGCAGTCTGTCTTGCCCCTCATGCCATTTTTGTAAAGCGCCATAAATGATGGGTTGCCCGCAGATGGGACACCGATCTGCAGCCAAATTGCGCTATAGCGATTGGATGGTTATTCACTCGGCTCACGACCTGAGTTGGCGAATTAGAGCGAGAGCGGACCGATGGAGCATATGGATGCAGGAGCATTGGTAGGATGGAAAGCGAAAAGCTTGGGCAGTCGCATAGTCCTGAACGTCCAGACCATGCACCAGAGCGAGTATGGGAGCGAGAAGGAAATGCGTGAACGCGCCGTTCTGATAGAACGCAACCATGCGGTATTACTGGCCAATTATCTATATGAAATTACTGGTCAATCCAAACCACGCCGTAGGTCGTTCCTGCAATCGATATTCGGAACATAATCCGTCCAGGAATTACGGCAGCTCAGACAAAATCTCGCGTAGAGTTCCCTCAAATTTCACCCGCTTGTTAGCATTGATCAGGTGAAGCCGCCAGTGTGCCACGGCGGGCTCCTGATCACCATCACTGATCAATTGAACCAGCTTGCGCATACTGCGGATTGCCTTGCCCGAATCCGATTCTTCAGCGGTGGAGTGGTGCGATAACAGCCGGATCTGCACCTGCTCCATCAGTTCTTGCAGCATCTGGATCATGAACAGCAGCGTCTGATTTCCGCTAACCTCTACCAACAGCTTGTGAAACCGGGTGAAGCCCTGGATCAACTCATCGCGGGCACCTGCCCCATCTAGTGCATCAAGCCGGTCAACTTCCTCGTTGAGCCGCTTGATCTCGTCAATGTTCTTTCTCACGCACAGCCGGCGCACGCTATGCAACTCGATTGCGAGGCGCGCTTCAAAGATATCGGGTACGCTCACATCGTTCGCTTGCAAATAGTAGCTGGCATAACGAGACACGCTGCCAACCCTGGGCGCACTGACCCGGGCGCCGCTACGCGAACCCCGCGTAACCGAGATCAGGCGTTCATTTTCCAAGATACGAAACGCCTCACGCAATGTCGGACGCGAAACACCGAATTTCTCCAGCAACTGACCTTCGGAGGGGAGCGAGTCACCTTCGGACAGGTCGCCCGAAATGATCCGGTTGCGGATCTTCTCGGCGACTATCTCTGCTGTCTTGGGAACGCGGACTTCTTCAGCCTGCCCTGCCGCATTCGCTGGTGTTACCCCGGTTTTAATTGGTCGCGCCATTACAATCCGCAAAACATGTGAATGCCAGCGAACCTCTTACATAGTTAGCGATGTTAAGCGCAAGCTAAAGCCAGGGCTTTGCCACTTTAGGCAGGAGCTCAGGGCTTCGTCAGCGAGATATCATAGCTTGGGAAGGAGAACATGCCCGCAACTTCATGCGGAATATATGGCGCTTCTAGCTGCGCGATCTCCTCTGAAGAAAGCTCCAGGTCGAGCGCGGCAAGCGCATCGTCCATGTGACTAGCCTTGGAAGCACCGACGATCGGTGTAGTCACATGCTCCTTGGACAACATCCATGCCAGCGCCACCTGCGCACGAGAAACACCACGATTTGCCGCGACCTCTCCAACCGCCTCGACCACTTGCCTGTCTGCTTCTTCTGTTTTGGAATAGAGCAGCGGGATGAGCCGGTCAGACTTGCTTCGGGCACTCTCGCCGGCATCCCAATCGCGCGTCAGCTTGCCACGCGCCAACGGGCTCCACGGCATGGTGGCGATATTCTGATCCTGGCAAAGCGGGAACATCTCCCGCTCTTCTTCACGATAGAGCAGATTGTAATAATTCTGCATCGAGACGAATTTCGACCAGCCTCGCGCCTCGCTGGTGTTCAGCATTTTGAGGAACTGCCACGCAAACATCGACGAAGCGCCGATATAGCGCACCTTGCCAGATTTCACGATCGCATCGAGCGCTTCGAGTGTTTCCTCGATAGGCGTTTCAGGATCGAAACGATGGATCTGATAGAGGTCGATATAATCGGTTCCCAGACGGCGCAGGCTGTCGTCCACCGCATGCATCAGCGATTTGCGCGATAGCCCCATCGTATTCGGCGCAAGCCGCCAGGGTCCATAAGCCTTGGTCGCGATGACAATTTCGTCGCGTTTAGCAAAATCATTGAGCGCGCGCCCGACGATTTCTTCGGAAGATCCAGATGAATAGACATTGGCCGTGTCGAAGAAATTGATCCCGGCTTCGAGCGCCTGCTTGATGAGTGGTCGACTGGCTTCCTCGTCCAAAGTCCAGTCGTGATCACCCTTGGCCTCACCATAGGTCATGCAGCCAAGGCACAGCTTGGAGACGGTGAGGCCAGTATTGCCGAATTTAACGTATTTCATATCAATCAGTCGTCCTGCTTGGCACCTAATGCTGGTATTGGCCCTGGTTGCCACTCATCGCCATCAAAGCGGATAGGAGGCGCTATTTGGTGTCCCTTTTCTTCAGATTCAATCAACAGCCCGCGCCCTAAAACATGTTCCTGGTCAAATGCTTCCCTGAAGCTGAGTACAGGGGCGAAGGCCACATCTTTATCCTCAAACCATTGAACCCATTCATCGCGCGTTCTCGTGACAAATGTCTGGCGCAGGAACGCGATCAATTCTCCCTGCTCGCCTGCGGGACGCTCGGCAATGGGAACAAGATCTTCTCGGCCAAGCGCGCCCAACAGGTTGCGCGCAAATTTCATTTCCCGCGCACCCAGCACTACATGCTTGCCATCACTGGTCCGGTAGATTTGATAGAAGGCAGCCCCACCCAATGATCTTTGGCTGTCCGAACGCGGCGGCTCACCGCCCGCAATCGCACTACTTGCCGTGTGCGCGCACCAGGGCAGAAGGGAATCGAACATGGCACAGTCGATATATGCGCCCTCACCAGAGCGATCGCGCCCGACCAGGGCCATAAGCACTGCAGATAGCGAAGTGAGGCCCGCCGCCATGTCGCTGCTGGCGACGCCAGGGACTACGGGCGCACCATCTGCATCATCGTTCACGCTCAAGAAACCGGCGAGCGCCTGCACCGCCAAGTCATGTGCGGGGCGCTCGCTCATCGGCCCATCTTGGCCAAAGGCAGAGATTGAGCAATAGATGATCGCAGGATTGATCGCCTTGACGTTCTTATAGTCAAAACCCAGTCGCTTCATCACACCGGGCCTGAAACCTTCAACAAACACATCCGCGTCCATGCAAAGCTGGCGCAATCTCGCCGCGCCCGCATCACTCTTGAGATCAAGCGCCACGCTCTTCTTGCCGCGATTCAGATTGCCGAACCATACTGAATGACCGCCATTCTCTTCACCCTCAAACGGCTCTTGATGGCGTGCGGGATCGCCTTGAGGAGGCTCAACCTTGATCACCTCCGCACCTTGATCTGCCATCATCACGGTCATCATCGGCCCAGGCAGGAACTGGGTCAGGTCAACGACCTTGATACCTTTTAGCTTTCCCATTTACCTCTCGGCCAGATGATGTTCACTCCAATTCCTTATCTTCATTGGCGCGCTTGATAAGATATTGCCGGATCGATTCAGCGCCTGTCGCATCGATAGCCACCTCAAAGCTGACCATTCCATTATGCTCCAGCGCACCATCCACCACGATCGATCTGATTGCGTCTTCACTGGTCAGCGTTGCCGAATGCCTCAAGTCAGGGTTTAGGACGCCGGCAATTGCAGCATCACCATGGCACCCACCACAATAACGGGCGTATAGTGCCGCACCTTGCGTAACTTGCTCTTCCGTACCCTTGAAAGCAGGTGGGTCCAGAACACGCTCTGCCAATGGCGGCGGTTCAGGGAGTTCACCATTGGCCCCAAGCTTAAATACAAGCAGTCGGCTGATATTGGGCGTGAATCCCGATTTGGTGGCAAGTATGCCAAAGTTTACGTCCCACAATCCGCCCCAGCCAGCGAGGATTGCAACATATTGCTCCCCATCTATGGAATAGGTCATCGGAGCTGCAATGATGCCCGTCTGACTTGGGAACGACCATAGTTGCTCGCCGGTATCAGCAGTATAGGCACGGAATTCTCCGCCAGCCGTTCCCTGAAACACGAGGTTGCCGGCAGTTGACAGTGTCCCGCCGTTCGATGGGCCGGGATATTCAACACGCCAGGCTTCCTTTTGAGCAACAGGATCCCAAGCTAGTAAATGGCCAGTCATGGCGGCCAACATCTCATTGCGGATACTGGTATCTGCAGGCATCGCCAAAGGCGCTATATCCAGGCCCAACTGGCCGCCAATTTCCGATCCTTCAAACTCATTGTCTGCCAGATATGGCTGGATCGTATTGTTTGCCGGAATGTACATAAGGCCAGTCAGCGGACTAAAACTCATCGGATGCCATGTATGCGCGCCATATAATCCAGGCGTGCCGATAAAGATCTCGCCAGTCTGCTCATAACGGGCCTCTGGCAAGATATTCGGACGCCCGGTTTCCGGGTCTAGGCCGCTAGCCCAATTAACGGGTGCATAAGCCTCTCCAGAAAGGAATTCACCAGTCCTTGCATCCAGGACGTAGAAAAAGCCGTTCTTGGGCGCGTGCATCGCCACACGGCGCATCTCGCCATCGATTTCTAGATCGGCGAGGGTGATTTGCGCGTTGGAATCGAAATCCCATCGATCTTCAGGAGTCTCTTGGAAATGCCAGGCATATTCGCCGGTATCGGCATCAACCGCTACAATTGATCCCGTATAAAGCGCATCGCCTGTACCTCGATCATTGGCATTGGGATTCCATGGTTCGGCATTAGCTGTACCAAAGAGAACCAGATTAGTGACCGGATCATATACGATAGAATCCCATACGGTTCCGCCGCCACCAAATTCCCACCAGTCTCCAGCCCAGGTTTCCGCGGCCCGTTCCATTGCGTCGTTTTCAAATCCATCCGCAGGATTGCCCGGCACGGTGTGGAAGCGCCATACTTCTTGGCCGGTTTGCCAATCATACGCGGCAATAAAGCCGCGTGCACGATATTCGGCACCAGCACTTCCGATGAGAACCAAGCCATTCGCAATGCGCGGCGCGCCTGTTATCGCATAATTTTCCAGATCAGGAACGACGGTTACCGACCAAGCCTGCTCGCCAGTTTCCTGGTCGATTGCAACTAGCCGTCCGTCCAATGCTGCGACATAGACCTTGTCGCCATAAAGAGCGACGCCGCGATTGACTGCATCGCAACACACGCGAACAAGTGTCTTGCGAGGCACCTCTGGATCGAAACTCCATTTAAGTTCGCCAGAACGCGCATCATAGGCTTTCACCATGCTCCAGGCAGTGGAAACATACAAAGTGCCATCATGGACAAGGGGGGTCGCCTCCTGACCGCGCGCAGTATCAAGATCGGCATACCAGGCGAGCCCCAAATCGCTGACATTGCCATCATTGATCATGCCAAGCGGAGAAAAGCGCTGCTCATCATATCCGCCACCATAGCTTAGCCATTCATCGCCAACTCCGGAGGCAATCATTGCGTCTGTAACGCCCTCGGTAGCCGGTGTGGACCGATCGACCGCGCCCTGTCCGCAACCTGCCAAAGCGAGCCCAGCTGCCAAAACCAAGGACGACATCGCGCGCCTTGCAGAACCAATCTGCGTCATATTCCCCTCTCCCAGAATCTTTTCGAGATAACCTTCCCGCCAAATCGTGAGCAGGTCAATCGCCAGTTTAGGCCGGAGTGGCACCAGCTAGAGTAAAGCTTTGGCACGGGCGCGTATATCTTCGACCTTGATCGGATGGATTACTGAACCATCATCCGCCAACCGCTCGGTAAGGATACCGTCAGGCGCATAGAGGCTGAACATCACGAGGGCGCCGTTGGGCCCTGCCTGCTCGATGTGGTCCTCTATCACTTCCTTGTGCGAATAATCGCCGGTTCTACGCCAACGCTCTCCCACTTCCCTGCCATCAACTATGTCGATTACCTTCAAGTCTCCGGCAAGGACTACTGAAGTAACTGGCGAAATATGACGGTGAAAATGGCAACAGGAATTGGGTTCCCAGCGATAGAGCACATCTACATGTGCATCGTCATGAACACCCAGGATGGCGCCCCAATAATCAACCGTCTTGCCAAGCGAGGTTCCCTCGTAATGATCCCAGACTAGATCTTCATTGTCCAGCAGATCCATTCCTAATTATACCTCTTTTTCATATAATTATATCTCCATGTCACAGCCGCGAGCCTTGAGTATCGGCTTTATGTCGTAATAGGCCGCCCCCGTACGAACGAGCGGGATATAGGGATGAAGATGATGGATGATGTGATATTGCATCCCCATCGACAGGATATTGCCAACCTTTGAACGCCAATTGCGCGTGTCACGATAGCGGCCCTGTCGGCTATGCGGATGATGCGGTGCCCAACTCAGGAAGAATAAAAGATACGTCATGGATATTTGGTAGGGTAACCACCAGAGGAAGAACGCCCCCAGCGCAGACCCACTCCATGCCAATGCGCTGATCACAATAACGAAGACAATACGATAGCCGATGGCGAGCGGGATCAGGTCCTCACGCCCATTCCTGGCAAGAGCCGCCAGATAGTCGCCGGCGCGCTTGCCATTTGGCTGCCTCTCACGAATGGAAAGCCAGATAGCCTGCCATGGTCCATCGGCCTGGGTTGTAATATCCGGATCAAGCTCAGGATCATTCGCATGACGGTGATGATCCATATGCGTGACTCGCAATACCTGGAATGGATAGATGATGATCCAGCTAGTCGCATGGCCGACAAGTTCGTTCAGCCAGCGCAACTTCTGGCCCGGGCGCGCGATAATATCATGCTGCGCATCGTGAGTGGGCAGATAGACAAGCGAGAGGTTAATCGTGGCAATGATGAAGCCAAGCCACAGCGGCATTGCGCCTATGAGTACTAGCGCCCAGACGGCAAGCCACACGGCCATATTACCAAAGGCCCAGATCACGATTTCATAAGGAAACATGCCTGAATGTTTGCGAGCGATCTTGTTCTCAAGCTTGCGCAGTTCCGGTTCCGACAGATTCGAAACATCAGTAGGGATGACGAGTTCGGTAGCGCTCATATCCACCTCCCCGTGACGGTCGCCACAAGGCCCCAAATCCCCGCAACAATCAGCCCGAATTGTAATGGCGTGAGACCCGCTAGTGCGGACCAACCAAGTGCGATCATGCCCTGCGCCATAACCGGAGCGAGAAAACCAATCGCAAAGATAAGCGGCAATGCCGCAACAACCAGCTTGAGCGCTTTACTAGCCATTATTCCCTCCCAAAGGCAGAGCTTGAATCTGACCTACCGCGCATTCGCTCCGCGCAATACTGTCATATTAGCGCTAGCGCGTGAAACGACCAAATCTGCCGCCATCGCGTATCACTTCATGAGCACAATTATGCCCTGGTGCGCCTGTAACTCCGCCACCCGGATGCGTGCCCGCGCCGCACATATAAAGCCCCTTCACTGGCCCTCGATACGATGCATGGCCCAATACTGGGCGCGCGCTCCATAGTTGGTCGAGCGTCATATTACCGTGCATGATGTCTCCGCCGACCAGACCCAATTTGCGCTCCAGCCCTTTGGGCGAAAGCACCTGGCGACCCAATATCGAGGCGCGGAAGCCCGGCGCATGTGCCTCGACCGTATCAATGATAATGTCTGCCGCGGCACCTTCCTCACCATCCCAGTCACGTCCATCGGGTAACTCAGGCGCAAATTGTTGGCAGAAGAGGCTTGCGACATGCTGCCCCGGCGGGGCCAAGCTATCATCCACTGTAGATGGGATCAGGATTTCGACGATCGGCCGTTTCGACCAGCCCTCGCGCTTCGCATCGAGAAACGCGCGATCCATGTAATCGAGAGTCGGGGCAATGATGATGCCCGATTGGTGATGCTCGCCCTCGCCTGGCAGGCAAGCGAAATTGGGCAGCTCCGAAAGCGCCACATTCATGCGGAAGGTTCCGCTACCTGCTTTGAATCCTCGTATCCGCCGGTTGAAATCCTGCGGAAGATCGGCGCTATCGAACATGCGTTCGTAAAGCATTTTCGGACCGACATTGGCGATCACCCGTTTGGCTGCGATCTCTTCGCCACTTTCCAGCCGAACGCCCGCCACCTTGTCGCCATCAACCAGTACATGCTCGACCGGTGCTTCTAGGCTAATCTCGCAACCAGCCTCTGCCGCGACCTTGGCCATGATCTGCGTGATCGCACCCATTCCGCCCACCGAATGGCCCCATGCGCCCTTCTTGCCATTCACCTCACCAAAGACATGATGGAGCAGAACATAGGCGCTGCCCGGTGTGTCGGGGCTGGCATAATTGCCCACCACAGCATCGAAGCCAAACGCAGCCTTGACCGCTTCGCATTCAAACCAGCTATCGAGCATCGATCGGGCGGATTTGGTGAAGAGGTCGAGTACATCTCGCTGCTGCTCTAGTGAAAGCCGCGACAGGCCCCAGCCCTGCGATGCACCTGCGATCAGTGAGCGCAGCCCCTCGCCGACATTGGGCGGGGATTTTAACGCGAGGTCGCGCAAGACTTCGGCCACTGTTTCAAGTGCATCATAATAGTCGGGCAGGATATCGGCATCGTGATTGGAGAATTTGCGGAATTCCCCCTGCGTTCTCTCCAGTCCACCACCGAGCTTCAGATAGCCGCCATCCTCTTGCGGCAAGAAATTCGAAATTGGTCGCTCGACCACGCGATATCCGTGGTCGGCCAGCCTCATATCGGTGATCACCTTTGGCTGGAGCAGGCTGACCGTGTAGCTTGCAACAGAATTGCGGAAACCAGGGTAGAACTCTTCGGTAACTGCTGCACCGCCGACAACATCGCGGCGCTCGACAATCCGAACGTTCAAGCCCGCGCGCGCTAGATAAAAGCCACAGACAAGCCCGTTGTGCCCTGCGCCAATTATGACGGCGTCGTACTGTTTACTCACGAACGGCTCCACCCGGCTTCAGGTTGTGCTTCCAGATGCGCCTCCGGAATAATATCTCGCATCCTTGCGCAGAAATGCTTGAGGCAAACTTCCTTGTCGCTCAGCGGCCCGATGCTGAAGCTGCGCGAATTCATGCCCTGTTGCACACGAGTAATAAGCATTGTGTCCTCTGCATTGACCTGACGATTGATCCTCCAATTTAGATAACGCGCCGCGCGCATCTCCCTACGATCATCGGGCAGAGCATATGAAATCTCGCGGATCAGGCTTTCCGTCGGACTGATTGGCAGCCACTGCATGAAATCGACTTGGTCCGGATAAATGTCGAATGCCACATTTGGCCATAGCTTAAAATAGAGCCAGAAGCGCTGCCGGTCTTCAGGTAAATTCGGCACCTTTGGCAACAACCGCTGATAAAGACGTTCTGACCAATTGTCTGACGGGCGATCAACCATTGCCCCCCACATGCGATCGACATGGCTCTCCGCCTCGATTCCATACCCCTTGCCGAATAATCTTGTCAGTCCGGGATGCGCCACAGGAATATGGAGGCCATCCGAGTAGTTATCGCCAATGTTCTTCCAGTTCACATTGCGCGGCCGCAGGGTGACCCGGCCCAGCGCCTGCAATTCCTCGAAGCGATAGGGCGCGATCATTTCTTCATATGGTGACATCACATCAGCAACCGATGGTCCTTCATCCTTCAGGCGGACAAAAATGAAACCATGCCAAACTTCCATCGAAACGCCTGCCAATCCGGATTTGCTCTTGTCCAGTGTTGGATAGCTGGCGCTATCGGGCACTCCGCTCAAGCTGCCGTCGAGCTCATAGGTCCATGCGTGATAAGGGCAGACCAGTTTCCTTGTGCAGCCGCGAAATCCATCAAGGATACGCGAACCGCGATGACGACAGACGTTGGTGAACGCGCGCAGCCTCGCGTCCTTGCCGCGAACCACGATGACGCTCTCACCCAGATAATCGAGAGTGTGCCAGTCGCCCACATTCGGCAAATCGCTCTCGTGGCACACAACTTGCCAGCTAGGGGCGAAGACACGCTCCTTCTCCAATTCGAAGAATTCGGAATCACGATAAGTCCAGGCCGGCAGGCTCCAGCCATCCATTGGATCGGCGCTCATGCAGGCTCTTCTACTCGATCAGCCCTCTGCATCCACAGCCAAATCGGCAGTCCCGCCAGCATGAGTACCACGCTCCATCCCAATGCCTCAAAACCAGCGCCCCATAGCGCCCAGACAGAATAGACCACACCGATCATTGCAAGGCCTCGGGCGATATTTAGCTTCAGCGCAACCAAGGCACAAACCAGATAAAGCCAGAGTGCCCCGCAAGTACCTAAAAGAATTAGGAATTCGAATATCCCTTGGACTGACCTGCTGGAATTCAGCAAGACAAAAGCGCTGGCAATCAATGAACCGATAATCAAGTTGCGGCGCGGCGTGTTACGCTCGTCAATTTGCGCGAACCAAGGCGGCAGTAATCCGCGTTCTGCCATGGCATGGGGCAGTTCGCCTTGGACCAGAACCCAGCCATTGACCGCACCAACACAGCTTACCACCGCAAACGCGGCGATGAACATAGCAACTTCAGGACGCCAGAAATGAGCCACAAAGGTGGCAAACGGGGCTGATGAATTACTGATCATCTCCTGGGGAAGGAGTAGTGCGATGGCCGAACAAACTAAGAGGTAGAGCACCCCTGCCAGTCCAGTACCAAGAATGGTTGCGCGCGGCACATTCACCTCAGGATCGCGCACTCGCCTTGCAACAAGGCTGGCCGCTTCAAAGCCCAGCAAGGCCCATAAGGTGAGGCTAGCCGCCGCATTCACCTTGCTGCCATTGATTGAAACTGGGTCGAAATGCGCGACCTGTGCGGAACCTCCAAGGAGCGCCATCGCAGCAAGTATAATGACAAGTACCAGCGGAATTAGCTTGATCGCCAGGGTCAGAACCTGAAAATTCCCGGCCGAACGGGTACCCCGCAGATTTATCGCAGTGACAGACCAGATCAGTGCAAGAGTCGCAAGCGCTGGACCATATGCCGTGCTCGCGATCGCAGACACGAGGCTCATCAGGTAGCTTATTCCTGCAACCGCAATCGCGGCGATGCCAACCCAAAGCGAAACGAGGTAACTCCAGCCGATGATGAAGCCTGGCAATTCACCGAAACCGGCGATGATGAAAGACGTGGTGTCTTCAGCTCGCGTCAGGCGCACAAGGACGAGCGCGAGCACTAGTGTTCCGGCGATCGTAAGTATCCATCCGAGCACGCCGTTCCAGCCATAAGGCGCAAGGCTCACCGGAAGCAGGAATACGCCCGACCCGATCATATTGCCCATGATCAACGCAGTCGCGGCAAAAAGGCCAAGTTTGGCTTTCGAGCCAGTTGAGTTCCCCACCATTTCCGGCGATTATCATGCAAAGGCCCTATTGGGTAGTGCGCCCAAGGCTGGGTATACCGAGATTGTGCAAATGAAGATTCTTGGAGCCATTATTGCCGGGGGGAAGGCGCGCCGCTTCGGCAGCGACAAGGCGCATGCGGTGCTTGAGGGCAAGCGAATGATCGACCGGGTTGCCGAAGCAGTACTGGTCCAGTCCCAACAGCTAGTTATATGCGGGCGTGATGAGCCCGGGTTCGATTGCATCGCAGACCGGCCAGAGGCGGATATGGGCCCGCTCGGCGGAATCAACGCCGCGCTCCATCATGCAGCAGCGCATGGTTTTGATGCGGTGCTGAGCGCTGGATGCGATATCCCCAATCTCCCCGTTGATCTAGCGAGCCAGTTGGCCGGAAGCGGTGCCGCGATTGTCGCCGACCAGCCAGTCGTAGGGCTCTGGCCAGCCGAACTGGCAGCGAGGCTTGACAAATATCTGGCCGCAGGAGAACGGCGGATTTATGGCTTCGCGAAGAAAGTCGGAGCGCGGGAGATCGAACTTGATCCGCCGCTGCTCAATATCAATCGTCCGCAGGACCTACCCACCTAGTCAGTAAGATCCAGATAGCTATCATCACGTGCTAGGCAGCAGAGTGAGAGGCCAGCTTTACGCGCACGCTCAATGGCAAAACTGGTGGGTAGGGACACGGTAACCAAAGCAACCCCGCCCGCTTTCACAACCTTCTCGACAATCTCGTAAGAACAGCGGGCCGTTGAAATGAAGAACCCCTCAGACGGGTCGATCTTCTCTGCGGTCAGCGCTCCAATAAGCTTGTCGACTGCATTGTGCCTCCCGACATCTTCACGAACCGATCGGACCGTACCATCAACTGATGCGAATGCAGCAGCATGGGCCGCACCCGTCGATTGGTTCAGCACCTGGCGTGCCGCAAGGCTCCCAACCGCGCGGAAGACTGCATTGTAACTTAGGGCATCATGCGGCGGAACCTTGGGTAGTTCCTTTGATACTGCCTCCAGGTTCTCAACTCCGCAAAGGCCGCATGAACTTTCGGCGACACGCATACGCACGCGTTCCTGCAATTTCTCGACCCCCAACCCGGCAAGGCTCGTGCGGGCGATGATGCCCTTGTCAGTCTGGGCGATTGCGATTTCGCCGATCTGGCTTGCATCCGAAGCAAGCCCTTCGGTAATGGCAAAGCCACGCACGAAGTCCTCCAAATCAGCAGGTGTCGTCATCATCACTGCATAGGCCAAGCCATTGAATTCGAGTGCGATTGGGGCCTCTGGAACCCAATCATGAACGATTGACGAGCGATTACCATCGCGCCAGACTTGGGTGACTTTCTCAGCCATTTGCACCAGCGGCCGACGCCAATTGCTCGAGCGCCTTGCGCGCAATCTCAATGAATGCTTCGTCGCCAGCGGCAGTCATGGCAAAAGCCTGCTCCCTCATGCGTGGATCCCAGAACATGCGAATGTGATTTGCAGTTGAGGCCACCGCTTCTTCATCACCAAGCACCGCAAAATTGTTGGCAATGTCATTGGCCATACGTGCGAGTTTTGCTGCGTCCATTATTCGGCTGGCTCCGCTTTCGCTTCTGCCTTGATACGCCGCGACTTTTCCGCCCAGCTAGCATAGCTTTCCTGCCAATCGGTCGGGCCATTTGATGGCGTCACCTGCACCGCGGTCACTTTGTACTCGGGACAATTGGTGGCCCAATCCGAATAGTCGCTCGTCACGACATTGGCCTGCGTCGCGGGATGATGGAAGGTCGTGTAGACGACCCCCGGCGCAACACGATCCGTAACTGTTGCGCGCAAAGTCGTTTCGCCCGTGCGGCTTGCCAGTTTCACCCAATCGCCGTCTTTCAACCCGCGATTCTCGGCGTCGGTCGGATGAATTTCGAGCAAATCCTCCTCGTGCCACGCTGTATTCTGCGTTCGCCGCGTCTGCGCGCCGACATTATACTGGCTGAGGATGCGCCCGGTAGTCAGCAGCAATGGGAAGCGCGGCCCCGTCTTTTCATCGGTGGGTACATAGCCGGTCACTACGAACTTGCCTTTGCCGCGCACGAACCCGCCCACATGCATTACAGGCGAGCCTTCAGGGTTTGCCTCATTCACCGGCCATTGGACCGAGCCACACTCTTCCAGCATCTCCCACGAAACGCCGGCAAATGTCGGCGTCAGCGCTGCAATCTCCTCCAGAATTTCGCTTGCGTGAGAGTAATTCCAATCAAAGCCCATGGCGCGGGCAAGCTCTTGCGTAACTTCCCAATCTTCCAGGCCATTTGCAGGTTCGACTACTTTGCGAACTGGCTGGATGCGCCGCTCCGCATTGGTGAAAGTTCCGTTCTTTTCGAGGAATGTAGAGCCGGGCAAGAAGACATGAGCATAGCCGGCAGTTTCATTGAGGAAGAGATCATGGACAATCACGCACTCCATCGCTTTCAATGCCTCTGCCACATGATGCGTGTTCGGATCGGACTGTAATACGTCCTCTCCCTGGATATAGATCGCGCGGAAACTGCCATCCTTCGCAGCGTCGAGCATATTGGGGAGGCGTAAACCCGGTTCGGGCGCAAGCGTAACGCCCCAATGATTTTCGAACGAGCCGCGCACATCCGGGTCAGAGATATGACGATATCCGGGCAGTTCGTGCGGGAAGCTGCCCATGTCGCATGCACCCTGCACATTGTTCTGACCGCGCAAGGGGTTCACGCCTACGCCCGGCTTGCCAAGATTGCCCGTCGCCATGGCAAGATTGGCAATCGCCATTACGGTAGACGATCCTTGCGAGTGCTCGGTTACGCCAAGACCATAGTAGATCGCGCCATTGCCGCCCGTCGCATAGAGCCGCGCAGCGCCGCGCAATTCTTCTGCCGGGACGCGCGTCACCGCTTCAAGAAATTCGGGACTGTGCCGCGCTTCCGAAACAAAGCGCGCCCAATCCTCGTATTCATCCCACTCGCAACGCTCGCGAACAAACTCCTCATTTGCCAACCCCTCGGTCACAATTACATGCGCCATGGCGGTAAGCACCGCGACATTGGTGCCGGGCTGCAGAGGCAGGTGATGCGCCGCCTCGATATGAGGCGATTTCACGAGATCGATGCGCCGCGGGTCGATAACGATTATCTTGGCCCCTTGGCGCAGACGCTTCTTGATGCGGCTGGCGAAAACGGGATGGGCATCGGTGGGATTGGCACCGATCACCAAGATGACATCGGATTGTTCTACGCTGTCGAAATCCTGCGTGCCCGCACTCGTACCGAAGGTAGTTTTTAATCCATATCCGGTGGGCGAATGGCAAACACGGGCACAAGTATCGACATTGTTCGATCCAAATCCCGCCCGCACCAGCTTTTGCACCAGGAAGGTTTCTTCATTGGTGCAACGGCTTGAGGTCACACCGCCCAACGCTCCCGCGCCATGCTTCGCCTTGATCGCGTTTAGCCTGTCCGCAGTGAAGGCCAGCGCCTCTTCCCAGCTGACCTCGCGCCAAGGCTCTTCGATGCTCTCGCGGATCATAGGGCCGGTGATACGATCCTGATGGTTGGCATAGCCCCATGCGAAGCGCCCCTTGACACAGGAATGGCCGCGATTGGCCTTTCCATCCTTATAGGGGATCATGCGAACCAGTTGCTCGCCTTTCATTTCGGCGCGGAAGGTGCAACCAACGCCGCAATAGGCGCAGGTCGTGATTACCGAACGCTCGGGCTTGCCATGCTGCTTGACGCTCTTTTCCATCAGGGCCGAGGTCGGGCAGGCCTGCACACATGCGCCACACGAGACACATTCGCTCGACAGGAAATCATCATCCGACTGCCCGGCGCTAATCGCGGAAGCAAAACCGCGCCCCTGGACTGTCAGCGCCAGCGTACCTTGCACTTCATCGCAGGCGCGCACGCAACGGCTACAGACGATGCATTTATCAGGCGCGAAGAGGAAATAGGGATTGGAAACGTCAGGCTTGGTGCCGAGGTGGTTTTCGCCCTCATAGCCATAGCGCACATCGCGCAAGCCGACCTCTGCGGCTGTATCCTGGAGTTCGCAATCATTATTGGCGCTACAGGTCAGGCAATCGAGCGGATGGTCTGAAATATAAAGTTCCATCACGCCGCGTCTCAGCCTTGCCAGTCGATCGGTCTGCGTGTGGACAACCATACCTTCTTCGACAGGCGTGGTACAGCTCGATGGCGTGCCTTTGCGCCCCTCAATCTCGACCAGGCACATGCGGCATGAGCCAAAACTCTTCACGCTGTCGGTCGCGCACAGGCTGGGAATGTCGCCACCATTTTCCTTCGCGGCACGCATGATGCTGGTTCCCACGGGCACGGTAACCTCGCGACTATCGATGGTCAGCGTCACGCTCTTGCTAGAGCGACTTTCAGGCGTTCCGAAATCTGGCTGGCTTTCAAAGCCCATTGGCACCCTCCGCAGCCTCTATACCAAAATCCTCTGGCCAATGCTTGATCGCGCTCAAAACCGGATAGGGTGTGAAGCCGCCCAGGGCGCAAAGCGAACCGTCACGTAGCACCTCGCATAAGTCATCAAGCAGCTGGATTTGCTGCGCCTGGTCGCGGTGTTCCTTGGTGGTGTTGTGCATTTGTGGCGCAAGCTCGAGCCTGTCAGGTTCGCGGCCGCCGGCACGAATGCGGTCGACGATCTCAACCCCTCGCACGGAGCCAATCCGGCAAGGTGTGCACTTCCCGCAACTTTCTACGGTGCAGAACTCAAAGGCAAATCGTGCCATCGCGCCCATATCTACCGTGTCGTCAAAGACGACCACCCCGCCATGGCCGGTCAAGCTGTCCGCGGCGGCATACGCCTCATAATCGAATGGAATATCGAATTGGTCGGGATGGATATAGGCACCTAGCGGTCCGCCCACCTGTACTGCCTTTACTGGACGGCCTGATGCGGTTCCGCCGCCGACGTCATATACCAGCTGGCGCAGGGTAATGCCGAAAGGTGCCTCGAACAGGCCGCCATGCTTGATGTTGCCAGCAAGCTGGATCGGCATCGTGCCCTTTGAACGGCCAGAGCCAAGGCTGTCATATAGCGCCGCACCGCCCTTTACCAGGATATGCGAAACGGCGGCGAGCGTGAGCACATTATTCACCACAGTTGGCTTGCCAAACAGGCCCTCGATTGCGGGCAAAGGCGGCTTTGCGCGCACCTCGCCGCGCTTGCCCTCAAGCGAATTGAGTAGTGAAGTTTCCTCGCCGCAAACGTATGAGCCCGCGCCGATGCGCAGCTCGATCTCGAACGGCGAAATCTTCGCCTTTGTCAGATCAATAGCTTTTTCCATCTTGGCAATCGCATCCGGATACTCGCTGCGTAAGTAGACGAAGCCTTTCTTCGCACCGATAGCCAGACCTGCGATCGCCATACCTTCGATCAGGGCAAACGGGTCGCCCTCCATCAGCATGCGGTCGGCAAAGGTTCCACTGTCCCCTTCATCTGCATTGCAGACGATGAATTTGGGGGCACCCTGCGCCTCGGCAACCGTGCGCCACTTAATCCCGGCGGGAAAGCCTGCTCCGCCGCGCCCGCGCAGGCCCGATTGGATCACTTCCTCAATAATCTGTTCGCCGCCAATCTCTTGCGCGCGCGCGAGCCCAGCCCAGCCTCCACTCGCTTCGTAGTCGTTCAGGCTGAGTGGATCTGTCTTGCCCGCGCGGGCAAAGGTCAGTCGCTGTTGTGCGGCGATAAAAGGGTGCTTGACAATCGGGCCGATACTTTTGTCATTCGTTCCATCAAGTATCGCGGCCACATCTTCCGTTGTCGCCGGGCCAAAGCCGACACCATCAATCTCGACCAATGGCTCAAGCCACGCCATGCCCCAGCTCGACCTGCGTTCTACCGTGCAACCGACCTTCTCGAAGGCACACACTAGCTCCTCTGCCCCGCAAGCCTTGGCAAGACTATCGTCAGAGATACGGACAAGCGTGCTCATGAGCGCTCGATCAATTGTTTGAGTGATGCTTCATCCAGCCGGGAATGCAACTGGTCTCCCACGCGGGCATTTGGCCCGGTCGCGCAAAGGCCTAGGCAGTAAACGGGTTTTAGCCTGACCCTTTCTCCAGCAGCCTCGTTTGCACCTTGCATCATTTGCTCGACACCGCGCGCCTTGCAGGCCTCGGCACGGCAAATCTGTACTTCTGGCCGAGGATCCGGTTCAGAACGGAAATCATGATAGAAGCTGACAACGCCGTGCACCTCAGCGCGCGTCAGGTTTAGCGCTGCTGCCACAATCCTTTCGGCCTCGGGATCGATGCACCCAAATTCGCGATTTACATCGTGCAGGATGGGCAGGAGCTTGTCTTGCCCCGTGCCATGGGTGGCAGAAATTTCCTCTATTCGCTGGGCCTTATCCATGGTGGATCACACTGCCATATTTCTGGGCTAAGGACGAAGGAAAATCACCGGTTCAGTATCCCCGGCAGGATCAATCCCTTATCACGTGCGCAATCCAACGCCTCTTCATAGCCCGCATCGGCGTGCCGCATCACTCCACTGGCAGGATCGTTCCAGAGCACTCGTTCGAGCCGCCGGGCTGCATCCTCCGTTCCGTCTGCCACAATGACCATGCCTGCATGCTGGGAAAAGCCCATGCCGACACCTCCGCCATGATGCAGGCTGACCCAGGTTGCGCCCGATGCCGTGTTGAGCAGCGCGTTAAGCAGCGGCCAGTCAGACACAGCGTCCGAACCATCGCGCATCGCCTCAGTCTCGCGATTGGGGCTGGCAACCGATCCGCTATCGAGATGATCGCGGCCAATCACCACTGGAGCTTTCAGTTCGCCGCTAGCAACCATTTCATTGAAAGCGAGGCCCAGCCGATGGCGGTCGCCCAGCCCGACCCAGCAAATACGCGCAGGCAAGCCCTGAAACGAGATCCGCTTGCGCGCCATGTCGAGCCAGCTATGAAGATGATGATTATCGGGCAGCATCTCCTTCACCTTGGCGTCGGTCTTGTAGATATCTTCCGGGTCGCCAGACAGGGCCGCCCAGCGGAATGGACCTACCCCGCGGCAAAACAGCGGGCGGATATAGGCCGGTACGAAGCCGGGAAAGTCGAACGCATTCTCCAGCCCCTCTTCTAGTGCCATTTGCCTGATATTATTTCCATAATCGAGTGTTGGGACACCCGCATCCCAGAAAGCGAGCATCGCCTCTACCTGTTTCCGCATGCTCTTGCGTGCAGCGGCCTCCACCGCCTTGGGATCGCTTTCGCGTTTGGCGCGCCATTCGCCCATGGTCCAACCTTCGGGGAGGTATCCATTGATTGGATCGTGCGCCGATGTCTGGTCCGTTACGATATCGGGGTGCGCGCCGCGCCTCACCAATTCGGGGAAAATCTCCGCTGCATTGCCTAACAGGCCAACCGATTTCGCCTGGCCTGCCTCAGTCCAGCGCGCGATCATCGCGAGCGCCTCATCCAGGCTGTCGGTCTTTTCATCGAGATATTTGGTACGAAGGCGGAAGTCGATGCTCTCAGAATTGCATTCGACCGCGAGGCAACATGCGCCCGCCATCACCGCTGCAAGCGGTTGCGCACCGCCCATTCCGCCAAGCCCACCTGTCAGGATCCACTTGCCTTTCAGATTGCCATCATAATGCCTGCGCCCCGCCTCGACGAAAGTCTCGTAAGTTCCCTGAACGATTCCCTGCGTGCCGATGTAGATCCAAGAACCGGCGGTCATTTGGCCGTACATCATCAGACCTTGCCTATCGAGCTCGTTAAAGTGATCCCAATTGGCCCAATGGGGAACAATGTTTGAGTTCGCAATCAGCACGCGTGGCGCATCTGAATGCGTGCGGAAAACACCCACCGGCTTACCCGATTGTACCAACAGTGTCTCATCATTGCGCAATGTCTTGAGGCTGGAGGTGATCTGATCGAAATCCTCCCAGCTGCGCGCCGCACGCCCTATCCCGCCATAGACGACCAGCTCATCCGGATTCTCGGCAACCTGTCGGTCGAGGTTATTCTGGATCATGCGGAAAGGCGCCTCAGTTTGCCAGCTGAGGCAGTTGAGTTCCGGCCCTGTCGGGCTGCTTACGCCGCGCGCATTCCTGAGTGTGCGGGTCATTTCAATTCTCCAAGCGCTTTAGTGATGGCGTCGAACACTTCGGCCAGCACTAAGCGCAGTTTTTCCGATTTTTCTTGTGAGATGGTGAAGGGGGGTAGCTCGCTTTCCAGATAGGCGCTTTGCGCAATTTCCATCTGGATCGCATGGATGCCTGCTTCCGGTTGCCCATAGTGCCGCGTTGTCCAACCCCCTTTGAAGCGACCATTGAGCACCGAGGTGAACGCAGAGTTCTCGCAGACATGGGCCACCGCTTGTTCGATCTCTGACGCACAAGAAGAACCGGAATTCGTGCCGATATTCAGATCGGGCAGAGTTCCCTCGAAAAGATAGGGAGTAGTCGAGCGTATCGAATGGCAATCATAGAGCAGTGCAAAGCCATGCACTGACTGAACCCGCTCAAGTTCTCCAGCCAATGCATCGTGATAGGGGCGGTGGAATTGCTCCAGACGACGCGCAATTTCTGCTTCGTCAGGCGAAGTTTCCCAAATGTAGCGACCGTCAAAATCGCTCGACGGAACCAGCCCTGTGGTGTTCTGCCCGGGATAGAGCGAAGCACCATCGGGCGGACGATTGGCATCAATCACATAGCGGCTGAAATTTGCGCGGACGATCGTCGCGCCTTCAGCCAGTCCATCGTAAAGTTCGGGGATGCGCCAACCGGTATCGAGCAATTGCCGCGCGGGTGCCTTCAGCGCCGCGCGCACTTCATCAGGCAAAAATATCCCCGAATGCGGTTGGCCTAGAACGATGGGCCCGTCGCCGCGAATGGCCTCTACTGGATTCATGACAATTCGAGGCGAGTCGCCAGCGAACCGGACGATACAAGTTCTACAAGCCTCGCAATATCGCCATCAACCATGCGATCTTCGTCAAGCGCGGGGCATGCCGCGCGGATATCGGTGATCACATTCTGTAGCGTCGGGCTTGTTTCGAGAGGCGCGCGATATTCGATCCCTTGCGCTGCCGCCATTGCCTCAATCCCTAGGATAACGGCCAAATTCTCGTTCATTTCCAACAGTCTGCGTGCTGCGTGGCATGCCATGGAGACATGGTCTTCCTGATCGGCAGAGGTGGGAGTGGAATCGACCGTTCGCGGATTGGCTAACGAACGGTTCTCGCTCATCACCGCGGCGGATGTGACTTCGGCAATCATCAATCCGGATTGCAGGCCGGGATCGGCAGACAGGAAAGCGGGTAATCCAAAATTGAGCGACGGATCTACCAACAATGCTACCCTGCGTTGCGCTATGCTGCCGATCTCCGAGATCGCGAGGGCAACCATATCTGCAACCAGGCCAACAGGCTCTGCATGGAAGTTGCCGCCCGAGACTACCTCGCCGTTGGAAAGCACGAGCGGGTTGTCGGTCACTGCGTTGGCCTCTGTCTGCAAAACCTGCCCCGCATGGCGAAGCTGGTCGATGCAGGCGCCGATCACTTGGGGGGCACAGCGCAGACAATAGGGATCCTGTACGCGCAAATCATCCTCGCGATGGCTTTCGCGAATTTGCGAACCATCCAGAAGCTCGCGGATCATGCGCGCGCTTTCTATCTGCCCGCGATGGCCGCGCAATGTGTGGACTTCGTC
>DMWU01000237.1 GCA_003483125.1 Erythrobacter sp.
TGTGAGCGAATAAGCGAAATCGGGGAGTCCCACACGCCCGCCAAACAGGACGAGAGTGATGGGGGTGAACTGCATGTTTTGCAGGCGTACTGTAATAATCGGCGCAATGTCGGGGCCATTGGGATCACCCGCAAAGCCAAGACCAGAACCCGCATATTCAACCACGACATTGCTATCCATAATGGATGGCAGAATGTCTCGCATGCGATTTGCCAGCGAAGAGAAGGCTGCAGAGTTGAACGTCGTGCCAGGGCAGGGCGAAGTGGTGCAGGTACAACCTGCGCTGGTACATGTAACTAGGCCCAATGCCGCTGCAGGAACTCGATCGCCCTGCAATACAACTGTACCGCCGACATTCGCGTTTACATAGCTGGCGCTGGCAATTTCATTGGCAAGCGGATTTGTGACTGCCGCCCAGCGCGCACCAATCTGCGTCGCTTTTTCGCCGCGGTTGATGGTCCACGCATAGAGGCCGACCTCCATGGTGCCGACCATGAAAAGGACCAATAGCGGCAGGACAAGAGCAAATTCGGCAGCTACGCCGCGCTCGTCACGCAAGAAGCGGATGGAGAGGTCGCGCATGCTCATATCCCCATCACCGTTGCCTGCTGTTCTGCATTGAGCGTGAAGCTATTTGTGATCACGCCCAGGCCGTTGAACAGAGAATCGTAGGAAAGGCTGGTCGCTACGTTGACCTGTGGTGCGCTTTCGCTCGAGCTGTAAATGCCCGTTGTCGCCTGCGTGGTAGTGGAGCAGGTCACTGTGACGGTGATGTCTCCATCAACCCATCCCTTAACACGCGTAGTGCCGCCAGATAGTTTGCCGGTGCGAGCCAGCGTCTTCACATTGGCAGCAAGTGCGGAATCGATGTATCCGCCGCTGCGGCAATTGATTTCGTCGAAACTATGCCTTGCGGCAAAGCGCGCGCCATCGCGCAGTCCCTTAACCACTTGGTGCTGGGCATAGAAATAATTGCCAGCCTCAAGCGAGGTGAACAGGATCAAGACCATCAGAGGCAAGACCAGCGCCATTTCGGCGGCAGCTGAGCCTTTGCGGCAAGAATGGAAGCGGCGCAGCATCATCAGCGCACCAGATACGGGACATCGCGGCGCACAATCAAGCCGCCTCCCGATCCCCCTTGTTGCGAGCTCTTGCCAATATATTCGACATAGACTTCGCCGCGATTGGTACGCTCCCGATTTTTCGATGGTTGCACGAGAAATACGTCAATCCATGTATGCACCGGTACATTGACCGACTTACCGTTGACGCCCTCGGCGCGGCAATTGATCACCGCGACTGACAATTTGCGTCGATCTGGCGGACCAGTGAATGTCCCTGAATAGCCCTCTTGCTGGCTACAAACAGGCTTGGCGTGATTTACATATTCAGAGCCGGTCGGAGCTGCGGGATATTGACCCAGGATTTCTACGCCATCGATAGTCAATCCGGCGTTGGTTTCTTCCCATTTATAAACTTGGTAACGTGTGGGAGAGGTGCCAAGTCCGGTATTCGTTTGCCAATCGTTTGCTGTCCATGTCGTGCCCGCATTTGGACCGCTAGTGCGAATGTAGTGGGAACGAAAATAGGCGTCGCGATCCCAATTGCCATCACCCAATGGCCCGTCCGTACAATTACCTGCGTTTGATACCGCGTGGCACATATCGCGCGGATGCCCCATCGATTTTGGTGTAATCGAAGTAGGCAGGGGCGTTGCTGTGGCCGGCAGATATTGGTCTGCCAGCGGTACTTCGTGCCAGCCGTCATTGTGAATCTTACACGCATTGCCGCTAGCTGGAATGTCGTCTGCATCGCGCACGAGATCCTTGCGCGAATTAAACGCCGCAGGACATTCACCACCGGCAGGACAGGCCACATTATCGAAGAGGTCAAAACGCGTATTGACTGAATCCGTGGCATCGGTCTTCAGGCCGGTTTCGATATCGACCTCAATCTGGTCGACGCCTGCCAGTGAAAGGCAGGCACCTTCAGGCGAGGTCCAACCCATGCCCGCGCGCACGCCATTGGCCCCGTTTCCAAGGTCTAGATACCCAAAATTCCCCGGCTCCCAAAAACTCTGGCCAGTGTCGCCACGAACGGCAAGTATGCCGATCCCTGCAGGGCGAATGAAATCTGCACTGGCATCGCCCGACAGCGGTTCATCCGGATTGCATATCATCAATGGTGGAACACGGCAGGCCGCAGAGCCAAGTCCTGCAACAGCAGATGCGGTCAGATCTTCACTGACTGCTCCGACAATGGGCGTCAGCGCGAAATTGGCAGAGCGCGTTTCAACAGTAACCTGGACGAATCCTGCCTCTGTGAACTTCGTGGTATCGGTGAAGCCGTTGGTACCGGCTTCAGCGTCAGCCTTTGTATTATAGAAAACGATACCGGCTGTGCTTACATCAATGGTCGAACCGGTTCCATCATTAGAGAAGCGGGTGGAATTGCTTACCAGCCCGCCCTGGATCGCCGCAATCGCGGCTTCCATCGAACCAGACCTGCGAGTTAGCTGAGAGGCACCTGCCAGAGCCGCCTGATCGGCAGCGTTCTGTAATTCGGTATCCATCCCGACCAGGCGGGTGTAGTCGTAGGCAAGGCCCGCTATGGCGAGAAGCGGGACAAGGGCAAGAGCATAGCTGGCAGCAACTGCACCACTTTGGTCTTTGCAAAACCCCTTATGCCAAGCATTTGCCATTGTTGACTGCTTCCATTGCCTAGTTACCGCTAGAGATATTCTCTGTCGTGCTAACCCTTTCAGGCTGTTTCACTTCGTCTTTGCGATATCGCTCGATCGCAGCTGCGGCATGCTGCGCGCTGGTTGCCGGGATCGGCGTATCATATTGAGGATCCGGGTTAATCACCATCGCCGCGAAGGTTGCGCGATTGGCTTCACCAAAGCCCGGGTCCTGATAACCCAGGAACTCCTTGTCGGCCACGGTTGTGCAGCCGCTAGACAGAAGGCCTAAGGCGAGAATCGGAAGTACGATTGTCTTAGTAGTCATAGTCATCCTCCTGGGCTGCTTGATCGCTTGCGGTTGGTGTTGAACCATTCGGTTCCACTTCTTCTGGCCTGTAGAGCGTGCCGTTTAGCAACACATCGGCTTGTACGGGGTCTGCAACCCTATCGGTCGGCAACCGCACCTGCTCAGGTCTGATCGGCTGGACCAGTCGCGGTGTAACTACGATCAGAAGTTCGGTTTCGCCCTTTTGAAAGCTAGAAGAGCGGAACAGCGATCCGATTATCGGCAGCGAACCAAGCAAGGGAACCTGTTCAACTGTGGTTTGGAAATCCTGCTGGATCAGTCCGGCAATCGCGAAGCTTTCACCATCACGTAGCTCAAGTACAGTACTTGCACGGCGAGTTGACAGCCCTGGAATAGTAAGTCCACCAGCACTGATCGAAGCGGTTGGATCGATCGAGCTGACTTCAGGCTCAACCAGAAGGTTGATCGTATTGTCCGAAAGCACCGTTGGCGTGAAGCCTAAGCTGACGCCGAACGGCTTAAATTCTACCGTGATACCAGTATTACCGCTGCCGGGTTCACCCTGTCCACCGCCTCCTTGCAGAACGGGGATCGGGAACTCGCCACCAGCGAGGAAGCTCGCGCGCTCGCCGGAAAGCGAGATCAAGGTGGGTTCCGCAAGGGTCTTGGAAAGCCCCTTGTCTTCAAGCGCGTCCAGCGCGACGTCGACATCTAGGCCCATGCCCAAGAAATCACCGAAACTGCGTGTGACAACGCCGAATGATCCAGTAACCGGAGAAACCTGAAGGACACCATCACCGAATACACCCGACGGGTTGTCTCCTGGTATTAGGCTTGCGCCAGAACCCGTCGTACCGCTGAAGCGGCCACCGCGCGAGTTGAAGAAAGAGCGTACGCCAAGATCCTTGCCTACGCTGCGGTTGACCTCGGCAAAGCGTACTTCCAGCATCACCTGCTGGCTGCCACCTAGCGACATCAGGTTGACCACCTTGTCGCCAGCATAGGCTCGCGCCAGCTGCATGGCACGATCGGCAGCGCCTGCGCTGCTCACTGTGCCGCTAAGTACGATTGATTCATTTGAAATACGTGCTTCGATCTTCTCGTCAGGCATCAGGGCCGCAACCTGGTCACGCAGGCCAGTAACATCGGGGCCAACTGCCACGTCCATCACCGCCATGACATTGCTGTCTTTGTCATAGAGGGTAAGGCTGGTGGTGCCGAATGTCTTGCCCAACACATAAACCGAGCGATCTGAGATCGGGAAGATATCTGCGATATCCGGATTGCCGATCATCGCTTTGGCGATCGGCTTGTCTGCTGTGATCACCTGGCTCTTATTGACCGGAACCTCGATGGATCCGGCATGGATGCCTGCATCGGCATCTTGAGCCATCAATGGTGCCGAAGCCACCGTTGCAAGGCTTATGGCAAGGGCGGCGCTCAAATTTTGCATGGTAGTACGCATGGTCTTACCTTCCCCCCTTGCGTTGAACTTCATAGGTCGTGGGAGTGACGCCGCGAATAACCGACATAGTCGGTCCGCTCGGCCCGCGTGGGCCGTTGCTGACTGCCCGGCCAGAACCAATGGGAGCATCGACATCTTCACGGCCATCGCGCGCAGCGATGTACAGGCCGGCCCCGCCAAGGTCGCTCGCTGTCACAGGGCGGTTTCCGCCTACATCCTGATTTTCGACATTGCGAAGGACCAGGCTAAGCGCGCCCACCTGGCGGGCGAGGGTGAGTTTTTGCGCACCTAGCATATCAGTTTGCAAGGTAGCCGTCTGGCCCACCTTCGGTTCGGTTTGATCCTCGTTGGCAACCTGGTCGATCGCGAGCACAAGCACGTTTTCAAGGATCACTGTATTCATTTGGTCGTCGCGATCGGCGCCTTCGCCGGGAATCTGCCGGTTAAGCAGAACATCCACGACGTCACCTGCGCGCACAAATCCGCCGACACCGGTTACTGAGTTGACCGGAACGGTCACCGCGCGAAGATCTTCAGGAAGGATCGCGGACAATGTCGCGCGTCCGCCTTCGCCGCTAACCTTGCTGGAAAGAATTGGTTCGCCAATTTCGATAGGGCGCAGCGCAACGCGCCCGCCTTTTGTTGCTTCCTCAATTGACACAAAAGCCCCCTGCGGGACCGAGTTGGCTGGCCAGTTGGCTAGCCTGATATTCGTACTGGCGAGTTGGGTGCCGAACTGGAAGTTCTGCGTGGCGACAACAATTTGCGCCATCTGGTTTTGCGCTGCCTCTCGATCCTGCTGTTCCTGGACGCCGCTAAAATAGGAATTCGCCAAGTATACAGCGATAAGGCCGATAAAAATAGCCACGCCGATTATGATCAGATTGCGCTGTTGCATTTCCACCCTCACTTGCCAAAAGATTTGGCCAAAATGACTATATTGCCTGCGGCCCGAAAGCCGCAGGCAATTATTTGTAGAAATTCAGCTTATGGAGCGTACTGCTGAACTTCAGTAGTGGTGTTGCTGATCGCAGTTTCGATAGCACCGCCAAGAGTTGACGCAGCCAGTGCGATACCAGCACCAACAATAGCCAAGATCAGTGCATATTCAGCTGCAGAAGCACCTGACTCATCACGAAGGAAAGTTTTTACAAAGGTCATTTCAATTACCCCATCAAATCAAACATGGCCTTGGTCTAACTGGCCAAGCTGTCTCTAGAATGGCTCCGGCATCTATTTCCGGTTGGCCATGTCCCGTTTGGGGCGTGTTAGAAC
>DMWU01000167.1 GCA_003483125.1 Erythrobacter sp.
GCTTTGCCTCACACCTGCTGTTGCGCATTGCCAAAAGCCAAGAGACCGAAATGAGTAAGACCGGCGTCGACCACTGCGTGATCCAGCCAATCCATTGCTGCGCTGTTCCGCCTTGCAAAATTTTGGTTTGCATGGCCCAGCCATAAAAGCCGCTCCAGCCCATGATGGCGAGTATAGCGATCGCAGGAACAATCCAGGCAGTTCGAGACGACCTAACGAAGTCAATGTCTAGATCTTCATCCAACGAATTTGTTGGGCTTTCAATGGCTTCCTCAGAGGAGCTTTCAACACCTGAATCAGGTGCCTCTTCTGTAGGCTTAGGCCCTATGACCCTCATTCGACTTTTGTTGGACATATTCGGAATTTAGCGATTTTTCGGGAAAGGATAAACCCTGCTTTAACCTTGTCCGCGGTATTGTCGGCTTATGGCTTTTGAAAGTGGAGCATTAGACGCGACTTTGGCCGCAGCTGCTGGCGATGATGCCGCGCTGCTGTCCGAGCTTCGTTCGGCATTTCTCGACAGCGCAATGCGCCAGGTAGACTTACTTGGACGCTCGCGATGTGATGGGAACTGGACCGTCGCTGCTATGCGTTTGAAAGGCCTCGCTGCGAGCTTCCATGCGGAAGAAGTAATGAATTTGGCTCAAGCGGCGCTAGATGGTGTGCCAGGTGATCCAGCTGTAATTCGCCAGATCACAACTGCATTGCAGAAATTTTGCTGAGCTGTCGGCAACCGCATCTTAGCACTTGGCATTGATCCCGTTTGCGGCGTAAATCCCTTGCAGGCAGGGGAAGAAGAGATTGCGCACAGCATTGCTCTCTACAATTGAACGCACCGATAGCGGGGATACGCGCGCCTATCTGCAGTTGGGCGGCCGGAAGCTGATCGATTGGCAGTTGGATCTTGCCAGAGATCTGGGTTGTGAACGTGTAATATGCATTGCCGATGGGCCGTCTTCCGAACTCGACAGCTTTAGATTGCGGGTCGAACAGTTTGGGTTTGAATTTCACGCGATCGGCGGACCGCTCCAGCTAGTTGGGCTGGTTTCTGCGGATCAGGAACTGGTGGTATTTGGCGATGGCGTCGTAATCGACCGAGAGTTTTTCTCTAAGAAATTCACTGAAAAACGGGGCGTTATGGTGGTTCCTGCCGATGCGGGAACGGACGTTGGATTCGAACGCGTTGATGCTCAGAATGCGTGGGGAGGGCTGTTCGTAGCGCGCGCGCAAATAGCTGAGCAGCTGGCAGAGATGCCTGCTGATAGCGATACTATCTCGCTCCTCCTTCGAATGGCGCTTCAGGCGGGAACAAAGCTCGTTAAGATTGATGCCGAAAGGCTTCATGATGGGACCTTGCTGTTGGCGACTTCTAGTGAGGTTATCCAACGCCGTGAGGATTTGCTTCTCGACCGTAGTTCCCAACGAAAATCATGGATGGGTCCTGGGAACGCGCTGGCGCAGACTGCAGCAAGGCGAATGGCCTCCAAATGGATCTCGCACGGCCCAACAATAAGCCTCTTCGCTGCAATCCTGGGGCTTGTTGGTGCGGTGGGATTAGTGCTCTTTTCGCAGCACATATGGGCTCTTGCCGTTCTCTTACTTGCGGCTCTAGCCGGATCTTTCTCCGTTGCCCTTTTCTACCTGAAAGCCAAGCTCTTGGGATTTGAGCGCCCTAGGTATTTACCTATATCATTCAATATTTTGATCGATCTTTCTCTCATTGTCTCTATAGTCTTCCCATTGTCGCAGGGATGGCAGCAGCGCCTCTTCCTTGGGGTTCTTCTGCTTGGTGGTTGGAGAATGGCTCGATTGGTTTCTATCGAGAAGCTGCTACCTTTTTGGCAGGATCGATCAATTTTGTTGGGTATCTTGCTCGCTGCAGCCATACTCGGTGTTTCTACGTTTATAATTCAGATACTTGTACTTACAGCGCTGGCATATTGTCTATTTCTTGCTGGACGAAAGAAGATAACACAGGCTTAACCATAGATGGGTTAGGGTTCTGCGATGGACAGGGCTATCATGAGTATACCGGAAAACACGGGAATTGAGGCGGTTTTGCGACAGGAGTTGGTTCAGGGTGATCGCGCCCTTGCGTCGGTCGCCCCCGTTCTCAACCATTTACTTGCTAGCCCCGGACATGCTCTTGTGAGCGACGATGTGGTTGCGCGCATGCGCGGTATGCTCGACAACATTGCTCGCCAGTTGCTCGTTGTCCAGACCAAGGCCATGGGCGGAAAAACACATTCAGATCCGGCCCAAAGAGAAGATGAGTTGAGCGGCCTATTGGCCCACAGCACGACAATTCTCAGCCATTGCTATGCCCTTGCAATAGAAGGCCAGATCGCGAGGCGTCTAGAGCAACAATCCGGTGTTGATCCAGTTCTTACTCCGTTGATGCAAGAGCTGATTGCGGTGAAGGACGAGGGTACGGCCGAATTAGCAATGGCGGCTATGTCCGCTCAAGCTCGCTTTATGCAGTCGCAGCGCAGAATGGATCTTTCAATCAACGATTTGACCGCCGATCTGTTTCACGAAGTACTACAAATTTGGAACAAGTTTGTTCGCGATGAAGGCCCCGAAGTCCAATTCGCGACCGAGGCACGACTACGTAACGACTATGATGAAAGTTCTAGTCGCCCAGGACTAATTTCAAAGTTGGTCACAAGTATGAACGGGGGAGTTCAAGCTTGCTTCTCATTGAAGCATGCTGGAATTGTGCTCTTCGCAAGCGGCATAGGCAGCAAGATCCGGCAACCACGTGAGCTTGTAGTCTTGGCCTGTCTCGAACAACAAATTGCGAGGCTGGCACTTACGCTATCGGCAACTGGGCTGAAGATTGATCAAATTGCGGAGCAGTTACTCTTATTGCATGGCGAGGTTGCCCTCCCTGAAGGTTTTACCGAGATTGGCCCTGAGCAGGCGCTGGAATTGCTAACAAGCACGCAAATAGAAGGTGCGAGCTAAAAAATGACGAGCCCGAGCAATTCACTGGCCGCAAAAGGCTTTACAGATAGCGAAGATCGCTTGTTGAGTGCTGATGCGCCGCTAGCTGAGTTGCATGAACGTTGCGGCGGAGAGATTCCCGGTGTCGTGGCTGTGCCTGAATTGCTCGAGCTGGTGCGACAGGGGCGTCTCATGGGCTTGCGCCTTGCTCGCGAGTTTGAAGCATTTGATGGCGAAGATCAGGTGTCGGGTTTTGTTCGTGTCAATCCACTACCGGGTGAAGAAGGAGGTGGATGCGAGATCTTGGTAGAAAATTGGCGAAGGGCGAGCCCGCAGCCAGTTGATCAGGTGCATTTGGGCGCGAGACTGGATGAGATTGACCGCGCTACTGCAGAACTATTCGCACGGCTCGACAGCGAGCAGCGTGTACAGACCGTTCAGAGTGACGCGCCCGACCTGCGAAAACTTGTGATCGATATGCGATCAAAATACTCGAAGGGCTGGCTCGAGTTTGTCACTTTGTCAGGCGATGCTCATATTGAGCCACTTCACTGGAGGCTGCTCGATGGCTGCGAATGCCAAGTCGTTGGTTCTGAGCGCAACTGGCGTATCCGTATTCTGCCTCTCGGCGGTATATCTGCACCGCAGGGATTTGAGCTACTGCTTATCGCCGATCACCCGCTGAACCCCAAAGACCTCGACCAAGAAGTGGGTAGTGAACACGATCGAGGAAATCTTGTTGGAGAGGCACTGACGCCTTCCTTGCGAGAGCCCATCGCCAGGATCATTGCCAATGCCGAGACGATCCGAACTCGCCTCGCGGGTCCATTGCGGCAGGAGTATAGTGATTACGCCACTGATATTTCATCTGCAGGGCAGCACTTGATGAGCCTTCTCGACGATTTGGGTGACTTGGAGCTAGTTGAAGCCCCTGATTTCGAAACATCAAAGGAACGCATCGACCTTGCCTTGCGCCGTTTGCGTTCGGTTGATGAGGAGGCAGCCGCTGAGCGCTCGGACATGCTCACCGCACGCGATGAATTGGGCACGGGAGCTGTGGGTTTTGGCGATCATCACCTCACCGTGCTGGTGCGCGAAGATAATCTGGGCCGTCTGGACGAAGCAACTGCGGCTTGCTCTGCTGCATTGGCGGATATTGGTGCGATTGCTGTGCGCGAGGACACGAATCTTGAGCCAGCATTTTGGGCGCAATTTCCGGGCAATGAGCAATATGTCGTGCGCCGCGCGCTGATTTCGTCTGCAAATATGGCGAGCCTGGGTAGCCTGCATGGTTTCGCATTGGGACAGGCAAGCGGAAACCACTGGGGCGAGGCGGTCACCTTGCTTGAAACCACCAGCGCCACGCCTTTTTTCTTCAACTTTCACAATGGTGACCTAGGCAATTTCTCTGTGATCGGACCTTCCGGCTCGGGCAAGACAGTGGTGATGAACTTCCTTGCCGCGCAGGCACAGAAGTTTTCTCCCCGCACCGTTCTGTTCGACAAGGATCGTGGTGCTGAACTCTTCGTGCGTGGGATCGGCGGACGTTATGATCGGATCACAGCGGGCAGGCCGACTGGCTTCAACCCGCTCGCCCTACCGGATTCAGCGGCGAATCGGGCCTTCCTGCGCGATTGGTTTGGCGTTCTGCTCAAAGCCGAAGGTCCAGAGGAATTGGCCCAGATCGCCACTGCAGTCGATGCCGCATATGCCAATGACGCCAAGCTGCGCCGATTAAGGCATTTCAAGGAGCTTCTTGCGGGTACGCGAAGGCCCGAACCGGGCGATCTTGCCGACCGCCTGTCTGCCTGGATCGAAGACGGCGAGCATGGCTGGCTATTCGACAATGACGAAGACAAGCTCGACCTTGGTAATCGCGTACTCGGCTTCGACATGACCGCGCTTCTTGAGAATCCTCGTCTACGCACGCCGGTCATGATGTACCTTTTCCACCGGATCGATGAACGCCTCGACGGCGAACCGACAATGATCCTGATTGACGAGGGTTGGAAAGCGCTTGACGACGAAGTCTTTGCGGCGCGCATTCGCGATTGGCTCAAGACCCTGCGCAAGCGCAATGCATTGGTCGGATTTGCGACACAAAGTGCCAGAGACGCACTTGAAAGCCGTATATCTACCGCGCTGGTAGAACAGACAGCGACAATGATCTTCATGCCCAACTCTCGCGCCCGGGCAGAGGATTATTGCGATGGATTTGGTCTCACCAGCCACGAGCTGGCACTGATCCGCAGCCTGCCAGCGCATAGCCGCTGCTTCCTCATTCGCCAGAACGATGCGAGCGTCGTAGTGCGGCTGGACCTATCGGGTGCGCCTGAAGTCCTGACCATGCTTTCGGGTAAGGAGAGCGCGGTCCGCAGGTTGGACCTGCTACGAGAAACGGTTGGTGACAATCCTGCCGACTGGTTCCCGGCGCTTACAGGCCATGGCTGGCCCGAAAATGCCGGTGAAGCTGAAAAGGGTGAAATAGCCCAGAGGTTGGCTGCCGAATGAACACGGTTTGCAACAATGCGATGGAGAACATAGGCGAGTCAGTGGGCGCAGCGCTCACTGCTGTCGATTGCGCCTCCACCCAATTGACTGCTTCCGCGTTCAAAAACCTTTTTGCAGAGGGCGGCGCGCTGGAGCTTGCGCTGGTCATACTGCTCACTCTTTATGTCGCCTTCTTTGGCTTCAGCCTAATACTTGGCCGCTCGAATCTCAGCGTCCGAGCCCTGCTGCCGCGCATCATCATGATCGGCTTTGTCCTGGCATTCGCTACCAGCTGGATTGCCTTTCAAAGCGTGGTCTGGAACCTTTTTGTTGCGACGCCGGACTATCTGGCATCGATCCTCACTGGCAGTGAAGGATCGGCCACTTTGGCCTTTGCGGCGAAGCTTGATGTGGTTTTCATGGCCGTTCAAGAGGCCAGCGCTAGCCAGGAAGATATCAGTGCATTTTCGCCGCCCGGTATGATGTGGCTGGGTGCATTACTGCTGATCCTGGGTACGGTTGGGGTGCTAGTGGCCGCGCGCATTGGCTTGGCTCTGCTGGTCGCGTTGGGGCCAATCTTCGTCGTTTTGGCAATCTTCAGTGGAACGCGGGGGCTATTCACCGGTTGGATCAAGGGCATGACGATGTTGGCTCTCACACCTTTGATTGCTGTGGTGGGTGGCAGCCTGATGCTAGAACTTTCGGTGCCAATACTTTCATCATTGACGGAAGTACCGGGCCAAATCAATCCGCAGGCGGCAATGGCATTTTTCCTGTTGGGCGCCGTGCATGTCGCGCTGATGCTGATGGCGTTCAAAGTCTCATCGACAATGGTTGCAGGCTGGCGCGTCTTGAGTCTTGTCCCATCCAAAGATGGCGCAGAAGCAACCCTGGATACCAGGCCCACGCGACAATCCGATGCGCCTCGACAGGCAGCCCTATCAAGCCAGCAGGCCACGACGGGCTCCAGCCGCCGCATTGAAGTAGCGGGCGCAGCCGGCATTTCACCTGCGAATGATACAGGTCCAGCGACAACTCGTGTCAGGCAGACAAAGGCCTATGCTGGCGCTTCAGCCAAGGACGGCATTGGCGCCAATCAACCACCCGTTTCGCGTACTCGCGGCATCGGAAGCAAGTTCCGTTCGGCCAATTTGCGAGCAGCACCGCATCCATCGGAGGCAAATTCATGATCCGCGCAGTAATTCCGGCGCTAATTCTTTCTTTCATCGCCATTCCTGCGAAAGCCGAAGATTCGAGACTGGTCGAGTTTGAATACGATCCTGCCGAGATTGTCCGGATTGAAGGAAAAGCACGGGTCCAGGCGACAATTCGTTTCGGCGAGGACGAGGTGATCGAGAATGTCGCGATTGGCGACAGCCAGGCTTGGCAGGTCACACCCAACAAGCGCGCGAACCTGCTATTCGTCAAGCCGCTTGCCGATAACGCCGTCACAAATATGACGGTAGTTACCAGCCTGCGCACCTATCTCTTCGATCTTGTGGCCAGTCCGCGCAACGAGCCTGTCTACATGCTCAGCTTCACTTACCCCGAGGTGGTGGTGGAAGAGCCAGAGGCCGAACTTGCAGCGGTAGGCCGTGCCAATGCGACAGAGTTGGCGGCCGTCCGCGATCCCTATGCCGTCGTCGATCCCACCCAATTGAATTTCGAATGGGCGAGCGAAGGCGAGGCAGCTCTGTTTCCGACGACCATCTTCGACGATGGTGAGGCGACCTATATGACATGGGGCAGTAGTGCCGCTGTGCCTGCCATTCTGATCAAGGATCATGAAGGGACAGAAGGGCCCGTGAACTTCACTGTGCGTGGCGATACGATTGTGGTCGATGGTGTACCACGCGAATTTGTCTTGCGATCAGGCGAAGAGATGGCGCGCCTGGTGAATAATGGCCCCGAGCGTACGGATGATGCGGCAAAGATGGCCCAGATGGCGGAGGCGAAATAATGCGCTTAGCAATGCGACTTCCAGCAAAGAAAACCGGCGATCACGATCCGCGCGATGGTGAATCGGCGGAGGTTATCGATCTCGCCAGCCGGACGGCCTACCCTGCGGTCACACAACGCAAATCGGGTTCCGATGCGCTTGGCCTGGCTGCTGGCGTGGCCATTGTCGCGCTACTCGGGGCTGTAACCTTGTGGAGCATGAATTCCGCGCAGCTACCCGAAGCTGAAGGCGTTGGCGGAGCCGCCCCGGCGGTGCAGCCCGCGGTTCAACCTGCCGAAGTTCCTGCGCCTGAACCGACAATTCAACCGGAACCGGAACCGATATTGGCTCCAGCTCCTTCAGCCGGTGCCCAGACTGCACCAGCAATAAATCCCTATGCCAATCCAACAATGGTTTATGATACTTCGCGCGCGACGGCGACAGAGGTAGTTCCTTCGACAGCCGCTGCAGCCGAAGTACCGGCCACGAGCGGGCTGACAGGTTCGGCAGCCGAATTCGCAAGCAGGATCGGTGGGGTGGGTGGCGCACCTGCTCAGGCATCAGCCATGGTCAATCCCACCACCACCGTGACGCAGGGCACGCTGATCCCTGCGGTGCTTGAAACGGCAATCGATACCGATGTGCCGGGTTATGTGCGCGCAGTGGTGAGCCAGGACGTGCGCAGTTTTGATGGCACGGAAGTACTCGTACCCCGTTCCTCGCGCCTGATCGGCCAATATCAGTCCGGCCTGCAAGGCGGGCAGAAGCGCGCCTATGTGATCTGGACGCGCTTGATCCGACCAGATGGTGCGTCGGTGAACCTTGCCTCGCCAGCTATAGCATTTGATGGCACGACTGGCCTTGCCGGCGAGGTAAAAAGCAATTTCTTCAAGCGCTTCGGTTCTGCACTATTGCTGTCCGTCGTGGGCGGGCTTTCGACGATAGCATCTGGCGGGACTTCGGTGGTGCTTGGCGGTGCAGGGCAGTCTGCTGCGGCCTCTGCAATCGAGCAGGATGGCAAGATTGGCCCAACAGTCAGGGTCGGCATTGGTGCCCCTATCCGTGTCTTTACCGCACGTGACCTAGACTTCTCTTCGGTGATGTGACGCACATGAGCGCGGACATTCATCCACTGCCAAACGAAGGCGGTACATCTCCAAAGGGAGCGGGCGAGGACGGCAGCGTCTATCTGGACGCCTATCTCGCGCCGTTCAGGCAATGGCTCGACCGCGACACCGTGACAGAGATTATCGTGAATCGTCCGGGCGAGATCTGGATCGAAGATGCAAGCGATCCCGGGATGAAGAAGCTTGATGCGCCTGAGATCAACGACAAGCTGATCCAGCGCTTGGCTGAGCAGGTAGCCCGCGTAAGCCACCAGGGCATCAATCGCGAACATCCGCTTTTGGGCGCAACCCTGCCGGGTGGCGCGCGTATCCAGTTTTGCGGACCGCCCGCCTCGCGTAAGCATTGGGTGATGGCGATCAGGCGGCATCGTCGGCTCGACCTACCGCTCGATGCCTATGATACGGGCCCGCTGAAAGGCGAGACTGGCGTTAAATCGCGTGACGCTCAGGCGGAACCTATTGCCTATTTGCGGGAGGCGATCCGCCAACGGCGTACTATTCTGATTTCTGGCGGTACCAGCACCGGCAAGACGACCTTCCTCAATGCCATGCTCGGCGAAATTCCCAAGGGCGAGCGCGTGGTATTGGTTGAAGATACGCCTGAACTACGCCTGCCCGGCGAGAATGGCGTCGGGCTTGTCGCGGTAAAGGGCGAATTGGGCGAGGCCAAGGTCAGCGCCAACGAGCTGCTGCAGGCGGCGTTGCGGTTGCGCCCTGATCGTATCGTCCTGGGTGAGTTACGCGGTGCTGAGAGCGTCAGCTTCCTGCGCGCCATCAACACGGGCCATCCGGGTAGTTTTTCGACCATCCATGCAAACAGCCTGCGCGGCGCGTTGGACCAGCTTGCACTGATGGTAATGCAGACCGGCATTGGTCTGACGCGCGATGATACCATCGCTTATGCGGCATCAGTGATCGATGTGATCGTTCAGCTTGGCCGCGGAGAGGATGGCAAGCGCGGTATTACCCAGATTGCCGAAAGCAAAGCACTCCTCGACAACTGACTGTAGCCTTTTGGCTAGCCCTCCCGAGGCTCTTCATGTGCGAAGGGCGAGAAGTTCGTATCTGTGTCGTAAAGGTCAACGCCCTCGCGCTGCTTAAGGAAGTTGACTGCCGCATAGGTGACCGGAGTTAGTACCGCCTCCCACAAGACCTTGAGCAGCCAGTTGGTCACCATGACGATCATCACGTCGCGCGTTTCCCAAATGCCTAGGAATGCGATTGGGTAGAACAGCATGGAATCGACGCCTTGACCGACCACGGTTGAGCCGATTGTGCGGCTCCATAGCGCCTTACCCCTGGTCCAGATCTTCATTTTCGCGAGGACGAAGGAGTTGACGAATTCGCCCGCCCAAAAGGCGATTATGGATGCGAGTACGATACGCGGGACCAAGCCGAATACTTGCTCATATGCGCCTTGTCCGCCCCAGCTTTCAGCCGGAGGCATGGCAACCACGGCCCAGCTCATGAAAGCCATGAAGATCATCGCGGCAAAGCCCGTCCAGATCACGCGCCTTGCGCGGGCATAGCCATATACTTCGGTCAGGACGTCGCCGATTACATAGCTGACCGGGAAAAAGAGTATGCCTGCGCCGAAAATGAACATTCCGTCTGCGGCAGGCCACCAGCCTTCGGGCCACCATGATATCTCGATCACAGATAGCTTGGCGGCTCCGATTATGTTCGAAAGCAGCAATATCGCGACGAATGCTGCCATTACCAAATCATAGTAACGGAACGATTCCGGATGCTGTGATGCCGGTAGCGGTGTTTGCGAATTTTCCATGATTGAGTGCCTAACGTGATTTGATTGCGAGGCAAAGCACGCTAATGGCGGTCATGCGCGCGCCCGTAGCTCATCTGGATAGAGCGCGAGACTTCTAATCTTGAGGCAGCAGGTTCGAGTCCTGCCGGGCGCGCCAGCCATCATGCACCAATGAAGATGCATGATTATCCGCGGACCAGGTTTTCAAGTAGCTCGGCTGTGACCGGATAACCTGCATCTTCCATGATACGAAGCATGGGTTCGCTGCCGGATGTGTCGACTTGCGGAACAATGGTCTTGATCGGGATAGCTTCTGCTTGAGCTTTCGTCTCTTCATAGCTGGCAAATTGCGCCAGCCTTTCGAGGTTTCGGCGCGTCGGGAAGATCACCTTGATGTCACCCGTTTCGGCTGAAGCAAGCGCATCCTTGGCCGAAGTCCAGAACAGATGCGTATTCTCTGAAAGGTCGGCGGCGATTTCAACCGCACCTGTACCCAGATTGGTAAGGTAAAAGCGCGTGTCGTAGACGCGCGGGAGCCGTTCGTTCTTAGGGAACCAGCGGGCAAAAGGCGTGAGTTGGGAAAGGTTTATGTCCCATTCGAATTCTTCCAAAACCGTTGAAAGGCTCTTCGACTCAAGAAGCCTGTCACGGGCTGCGCGGGCTATATCGGCATCGACTTTCCCCTTCAGCCCGATGGCGAGCCCGGTTTCCTCCAGCGTTTCGCGGATCACCGCAATCTGGTGCGCAGCCTCGTCTATCTCCATTTCGCCCTCAAACTGGCTTGCCAGCTCGAAATCTTCCGGATCGACGCGGCCACCCGGGAACACAGCCATTCCACCGGCAAAGACCATGTTGCGAGAACGGATTGTCATCAGGATTTCAGGAGGCCCGTCCTGCGGGCCATTGCGAAAGATGATTACTGTTGCGGCGGGAATGCCAGTTGGCTGCGCTGGGTTATCTGAACTCATCAAATTTTTATTGAGACAAGCATTGCCGATTGCAACTGATAATATGAGGATGAGTGTCGGAAAATCTTACAATTAATGGAATGTTCAATTTTTGTTAACCATCAAAGTCTCGAAAAAGCGGTGGTTTCCGCTATTTGGCACAAGAAATGCATACATTGGGGCAATACCCCGAATGGTCTTCGGATATTGAGGCGGGTATCAGTTGTCTCCTGATCCCGCCTCCCCGTATCAAAAACCGCCCCTGACATGGTCACGGGCGGTTATTTTTTGGAAGATTCCGATGTAGCTACCGACCGGATGGCGGCAGTTATCAGGCTTTAGCCACTGCCTTTTCGTCCAGCATTTGCTGCAATTCGCCAGCTTCGAACATTTCCATCATGATGTCGCTGCCGCCCACGAATTCGCCCTTCACATAGAGCTGCGGGATGGTGGGCCAGTC
>DMWU01000111.1 GCA_003483125.1 Erythrobacter sp.
GCAGGAACCCGGCCAGCGTCTTGCCCGCACCCGTATCTGCCACCAGCAGCGCGTGATTGCCTGCCTCGCTCGCCTCAACCATTTCTGCCTGGTGTCGTCGCACGCGCCATCCGCGCCCGGCAAACCAGCCGGATATTTCCGGTGGGAGTTCGACCCGTCTATTCATTTGCCAAGGCATCTTGCTGCCGAGCGTGGCGGCAAATGCGACGCATGCGACACCGTGTTAGCAAGAAACATCCTTGCCCGATCAGGCGGCACTAGCCTTTCAATAATGGAAGGGTCGCAATTGGCCATCGGCACATACAAGCAGACAGGCCCGACGTAGGAAAGGGCTCAAACGCCTGGCGGCTCCATTCCTGATATGCACAAGCGCTTGATGGAAAGCACTTTGCAGCCGTGACCTAGTTCACCCTTGGCTCCAGCCCTTCGCCTTGAGGCAGTTCCGCGGCCGTGGTGTGTTCCTGCTGGTTTTCGGTCGGGAACCGTACAAATAGCAGGACGATAACCGTAGCTCCCCATGCGATCGCTGAAATCCAATAGAGCCACTGGGGAAGGCCCTGGCCCGCAGTTACCGCAGCAAGGCTGGCGCCCAATGGCCGGCCGAAATTGCTGATCGCCATATAGATGGTGAATTGGGTGGCGGCGACCGCCGGCGTGCAGATGCGCATGCACATCGGGATCGCGGCGATGAAATAGAACAGGGCGCAGAAATCCATCGCGGCAACGAACACGGCTGCAAACCATGGATCTGCCCAACGATCTTGGTTCATGCCCATAGCAACCAACAGGATCGTGCCGATTGTCGCCCCCATTATCATGGCGCGCTGTGCGCCCATCTTGCCAACCAGCCATCCGCCGACAAACAGGCCGGGACGGCATAGAAGAAAATCCCGATTGGAAACCCTTGTGTGAAGTAGAACAGCAAGACTGTCAGCTGGCGCAGCATCTTGCTCTGCGTCAGGATCAGACCAGGCCGAGCAGCCGAACGATTTGTCATAATTCCCCCATACCCCGTCAAAGTTATGGGCAATGATCCGGTGCGATAATTGTATCAGAGCGACAGATTGCCAATTTTGTCCCGGTCAGCAGGACTTGCGTGCTAGCCTAAAAGCCGTGCTTGGATGCCGTGATCCGGTCAAGGGTCGCCTGCCGCATCGCTTGCTTGTTCACGCCATGGGCGCCGCCCGGCAAGTGGGCAAGCATGGATGCCGTCGCGCGAGCCGTTTCAAGCACCTGCTCAGAGGGCACAGCCTTATCCAGTGCGCCGAATTCCACCGCTTCTTGGGGACCGAACATATAGGATTGAACGGCAAGCAGCGTAATCTTGCGGGGATCGAGCCTGGCATGCATCATCTCACGCGCGAAAACCGGCAGGTTCATGCCGTTCATGGTCTCGTTGGCGCCAAATTTGAAATCGCCCTGCGCGCCGATCCTTGTGTCGCAGCACAGCAGCAGGAACAGGCCCATCGCGATCGCATGTCCGGTGCACGCAGCAACAATTGGGCGCTCGCTCCCATACACGCGCATTACCAGCTGGCTGGCAGTTTCAAGCAAACCGCTGATTTCTTCTGCCGCGGCAGTCGGCATCCATTTAAGGTTGAACCCACCGCTGAAGACGCCTTCGCGCCCTGCGATCACAATCGCTTTGGCACCTTTCTCTGCCTCGGTGAACTTCTCAAGGAAATCATCTAGCCAGGCAGGGTCGATGGCATTTGCGCGCCCATCATCCAAAGTAATGGTGGCAATATCGTCTGTGATTGAAAGCGTGATCGACATGGGGCTGCTCCTGATTATCGGAACAATTAGTGGCCCACACTTTCCCCGCGCTCAAGGCCCGAAAGCGATAGTTGTTCGTCGATCTGCGCAATCAGGCGAGCGAGGCCTTCTTCGCTATCGCTCTCCGCACGTGCGACTAGCACATCTTGCGTATTAGATGCGCGCAGGAGCCACCAGCCATCCTCGGTAGTAACGCGTACCCCGTCGGTTGCATTAACATCAGCACTACTGCCCGATAGTCGCGCCTTGACTTCGTCGATCGCCGCAAACTTGCGGCTTTCATCAACCTGGAAACGCATCTCGGGAGTATTGATCATCTCAGGCATGTCGCCGCGCAATTCGGTTACCGATTTCCCCAGCCTTGCACTGGCAGCGATCAGCCGGACCCCGGCATAAAGCGCATCGTCAAAACCGTAATAATCGTCGGCAAAAAAGATGTGTCCGCTCATTTCGCCAGCCAACGGAGAGGAAACTTCCTTCATTTTGGACTTAATCAGCGAATGGCCGGTCTTCCACATCACCGGTTTTCCGCCGCACTTCGCAACATGGTCGAACAGGGCGCGGCTGGCCTTCACATCGGCAATAACCGTGGCCCCGGGGCACTTCCTGAGAACGTCCTCGGCATAGATCATCAGCAACTGGTCGCCCCAGATCACGCGTCCTTCCCCGTCGATGACCCCGATCCGGTCTCCGTCGCCGTCGAAAGCAACTCCGAAATGGAGATGCTTTGCCGGGACGAGCGCCTTCAGGTCAGCCAGATTGGCTTCGACAGTGGGGTCGGGATGATGATTGGGAAACGCGCCATCAACTTCAGTGAACAACAAATGATGCTCGCCAGGCAGGCGGGCCGTGAGCGCCTCTATCGCCGGGCCGGCCGCGCCATTCCCGGCGTCCCAGCCGATCCGGAGACCGGAAAGCGTGGCAGTATCGATATCGCCCAGGCCGAGCAGGAGGCGATCGACATATTCCTCGAAGATATCATGCGAATGGGCCTCGCCCACCCCGTCAATCCAGTCCCCTGCGGCAGACACTTCACCCAGCAGCTGGATGTCCTTCCCAAAGAAAGGGCGCCCGCGAAATACCATCTTGAAGCCATTATAATTGGCGGGATTGTGGCTGCCAGTTATCTGAATGCCGCCATCCACCTCTTCGGCTGAGGCCTCAGCGTAATAGAGCATGGGGGTCGGCCCCACACCAATGCGAACCACATCACAGCCGCTGGCGGTCAACCCTTCGACCAGCGCGTGTTCGAGCATGGGTGAACTGACACGGCCATCATAGCCCACAGCAACTGTGCTGCCCCCTTCGCGCCGGAGTATCGTGCCAAAGCTACGGCCGATAGCCCGGGCATCATCGGCACCCAGGGTTTCACCGATTATTCCTCGAATATCATATTCGCGCAGGACAGTTGGATCGAACTTATGGTTCATTATTAAATACTTACTTTACTCAAGCTTCGCACCGCACGACTACTAGCAGGCAAATATGTCACCTCTTATCAGGAAGTTCATCTAACAGGAGATCGCGCGCAGCGTTCGCTTCATGCACCTGCTCGTTCGTGCCCCCACGATCGGGATGGATCATGGCGATCAGCCGCTTATGCGCCTCCAAAATTTCCTGATGGCTCGCATCGGACCGCACGGCCAGCAATTTGCGTGCCTTGAACACGGCTTGTTTGCGCGTCGATTGCCCGCGCAAGTAATCCCATGGCCAGCGCCCAAAGAAGAGCTTGCAGGCTAAGGAAACGATAAGCGCAAGGAGGAGAAGCCGGAACATTGGGTTACGCCAACTCCAGGCGGGGTTGTGAGGGCATGAATTCCGGAAGGCCCAATGATTGCACCAGCGAGCGAAGCTCTTGCCGCGCGACCAGATGGCTGGTGCCCAGTTCGCCCAGATGGCCCTTGTCGAGCAGCGTTAGCCCGGATGGGAAGAGCTCACGGTAGATCACACGTTCTGACAGACCCTGAGCAACGCGGAAACCGACTCGCTTCGAAAGCTCGGTCAATGCCTGCTCTATCCGCGCCATGTTCCGCGCCTCGATATGGCCGGTGCGATTGCGGACAACCACCCAATCCATTTCGCGCCTTTTCTCTTCGATCGTAGCCCGGCTGCGCTTTATCCGCGCCTCCCAAATCAACTCGGCATAGAAGCTCAATCGCTTGACCTTGAATGTCTCGCCTTCGACCTGGCCGATCAGGTCGAAATCGACAAAACTGTCGTTCATCGGCGTGACCAAAGTGTCGGCCTCTGTTGCCGCATGGCGGGCTAATGGATCATCGCGGCCAGGCGTATCGAAGATCACATAATCAGCCCCTACACCAATTTTTGCGACCAGCTCCTCAAGCTCTTCAACGTCGCCTTCATAGACCTCGCACCGGGCAGTCGGCAGGTCGATTTGCCTGCGCTGCGCGGTATCCTGTCGATTCTCAAGGTAGCGCGCCATTGTCCGTTGACGTGGGTCCAGGTCGATCGCCACCACCCGCGCACCGCGATATGCAAGCGCGACTGCGACATGTACTGCAGTGGTCGACTTGCCAGTGCCGCCCTTTTCATTGGCGAACACAATACGGTGAGGTGCTTGTTCTGGCACTAGCAAGTGGGCCTTTCCAATCGCTTGAATGCCGCGCATATGGCGGGCTAGGAAGTGACGCGAATAATACCGGAGGCTCAACAGCCGTGCAAACCGCGACGACACTCGAAGTGTTGAGAAAAAGAGTTGCTGAACTGCGCCAATCTGGCGCAAGTATCGCACTCGTGCCCACGATGGGCGCGCTTCACGAAGGGCATCTTAGCCTGATGCGCGAGGCAAAAAACTCCTGTGATCATGTAGTTGCATCGATTTTTGTCAATCCCACCCAGTTCAGCCCGAATGAGGATCTCGACTCCTATCCGCGCCAGCTCGTCAAAGATTCTGAAATGCTCGAGGCGGAGGGGGTAGCGCTGCTTTGGGCGCCGGATACGCAGCAAATGTATCCCGATGGCTTTGTCAGCTCCATTTCGGTCCGAGGGGTGAGCGAAGGTTTTTGCGGCGCGGACAGGCCCGGGCATTTCGATGGCGTGGCAACTGTGGTTTGCAAGCTGTTCAACCAGGTGCAGCCGGATATGGCCTTTTTTGGAGAGAAGGATTTCCAGCAATTGGCTGTAATCCGCACCATGGCTCGCGATCTCGATCTCACCCGTCCGCATGTTGACAGTATCATCGGCGTGCCAACTGTACGCGAGGAAGACGGCTTGGCGATGAGTAGCCGCAATCGCTACCTCTCGGCAAAGCAGCGTGAAGAAGCAGCGATGCTTTCAATGCAAATGCGAGAGGCGATTGCGCGGATCGAAGATGGCCAAAATGTCGGGCGAACCCTGACTGCACTCGAAGATGCACTGTTAGGGGCCGGATTTGATCGGGTGGATTATGCCGACTTGGCCGATTCAATCACATTGGAAAAGTTGGGTGAACTGGGTGACCGACCGGCGAGGCTGCTCGTGGCGGCCAGGATTGGCAGCACAAGGCTGATTGACAATATGCCCGTCGGCCAAGCTGCCTGACTGTAAATCGTGGAATATCAAGGACAAGCGAAGCCATCCGGATTTTCGGATGACAGGTCGCAAATGTTCAAGTCAAAGATAGATCATTGGGCTGCATTGGTGCTTGCCGGAAGCGCGCAGGTAAGCTGGAGCGGGTAGCGGGAATCGAACCCGCATAACTAGCTTGGAAGGCTAGGGCTTTACCACTAAGCTATACCCGCTCTCGCTCATCATGAGATCAAGTAATCATCCCGTGAGGCGCGCGCAATTGCCACGAACAATAGAGGCTAGTCAACCACATCTTGCGACATCGCACTAACTGGCTTGCAAGCAAATCTATTTTGTCTTGGGCGCTTTCATGATTAGGTGGGCGCAAGGAGTTTATGCCAGCAAATCAATATGCGCCAACTGACCCATCTTGAACGTCTCGAAGCCGAGAGCATCCACATCATGCGTGAAGTCGTGGCTGAGGCCGAAAAGCCCGTCATGCTCTACTCGGTGGGCAAGGATTCGGCCGTAATGCTGCATCTTGCGCGCAAGGCCTTCCACCCTTCGCCGCCGCCCTTCCCCCTGCTGCATGTCGATACGACCTGGAAGTTCCAGGCAATGTATGATTTGCGCGAGAAGATGGCGCAGGAAAGCGGGATGGAGTTGCTGGTCTGGCACAATGAGGAAGCGCAGGAACGCGGCATAAACCCGTTCGACCACGGCCCCTTGCATACCGACATGTGGAAGACACAGGGGTTGAAACAGGCGCTCGACCATTATGAATTCGATGCGGCCTTTGGCGGCGCGAGGCGCGATGAGGAAAAGAGCCGCGCGAAAGAGCGCGTATTCTCCTTCCGCACGGCTAGCCATGGCTGGGACCCCAAGAACCAGCGGCCCGAGTTGTGGAACCTCTACAATACCCGCAAGGCCAAGGGTGAAAGCATCCGCATATTTCCCCTGAGCAATTGGACCGAACTCGACATCTGGCAGTATATCATGGCCGAGAAAATCGAGATCGTACCCCTCTATTTCGCCGAGAAACGTCCGACCTTCGAGTGGGAAGGTGGGCTTTTCATGGCAGACGACATTGACCGGCTTGGAAAGGTGTTGGGCGAAAAGCCGGGAATCGTCGAACGCTCCGTCCGCTTCCGCACGCTGGGTTGCTGGCCGCTCACAGGCGCCGTCGAAAGCGCCGCTACAACCCTGGCCGATGTGGTGCAGGAAACTCTGCTTACCGCTACCAGCGAGAGGCAGGGCCGCGTGATCGACAAGGATGAAGGCGGCGCGGGCATGGAGAAGAAGAAGCAGGAGGGCTATTTCTGATGGCTGATGCTTCTCACGAGAACGCCTATCAGGCCGATGCGTTGATTGCCGAGGATATCGAAGAATATCTCGCGCAGCACCAAAACAAGCAGCTACTCCGCTTCATCACATGCGGGAGCGTGGATGATGGCAAAAGCACGCTGATTGGGCGACTGCTCTACGATTCGAAGATGATCTTTGAAGACCAGCTTGCCGCGCTTGAAAGCGATAGCAAGCGCGTTGGCACGCAGGGGCAAGAGATCGATTTTGCCCTATTGGTCGATGGCCTCGCCGCAGAGCGCGAACAGGGCATCACCATAGATGTCGCCTATCGCTTTTTCGCGACCGAGAAGCGCAAATTCATCGTCGCCGACACCCCGGGTCATGAGCAATATACGCGCAATATGGTGACGGGCGCATCGACCGCCGATCTTGCTGTAATCCTGGTCGATGCGCGCAAAGGGGTGCTGGAACAGACCAAGCGCCATAGCTTTCTCGCCCACCTGCTGGGCATCAGGGAACTGGTGCTGGCAGTGAACAAGATGGACCTGGTTGATTACAGCCAAGAGATTTTCGAGAAGATCGTCAGCGACTACCGGGCCTTTGCTGGCGAGATCGGGATCGAGAAATTTACGGCCATCCCGATTTCGGGCTTCAAAGGCGATAATATTACCGCTGCGCCCTCGGCTAACACTACCTGGTATTCCGGCACCAGCCTGATCGACCACCTGGAGACGGTTGAGGTCGCAAATGCCGCCGCGCAAGAGCGCAGCTTCCGCTTGCCGGTACAATGGGTCAACCGCCCCAATCTCAGCTTCCGCGGCTTCTCCGGCCTTGTGACCGATGGCAGCGTAAAGCCAGGTGACAAGGTGCGCGTAGTCCCGACGGGCAAGACCAGCACAATCAAGTCGATCGATACGTTTGGTGGCCAGCTGGAAGAGGCCGTAGCCGGTCAATCGATAACGCTGACACTTGAAGATGAAGTCGACTGTTCGCGCGGCGACATGATTGCTGCGGCCGACGATCCGCCACAAGCCTCCGACCAGTTTGAAACCACGATCGTATGGATGGGCGATGAGGCGCTCAAGCCCGGGCGTGGTTATTGGCTGAAGCTTGGCAGCCAGATGGTCACAGCCACTGTTGCCGAGCCGAAATACGAGATTTGCGTCAATAGCTTCGACCATCTCGCCGCCAAGACGTTGGAGCTCAACGGCATCGGTGTAGCCGAGCTGCGCACGGATAAGCCGATCGTTTTCGAGCCCTACACGACCAGTCGTCAGTTGGGCGGGTTCATCCTGATCGACAAATTTACCAATGCCACCGTTGCCGCCGGGATGATCCATTTCAGCCTGCGCCGCGCGCAGAATGTCCATTGGCAGCCAACCTCGATTGGCCGCGAAGAGCA
>DMWU01000110.1 GCA_003483125.1 Erythrobacter sp.
GGACTTGGCGCTTCATGGAGCCTGGCGTATCCTGCGTCGCGCTAATCGGAATCACATGAGTGCGGCTGACCATGCCGACAGTAGGTTTGAAACCCACCAGGCCGTTGACGCTGGCAGGGCAGGTGATCGAACCATTGGTCTCCGTGCCTATTGCGCCCCACGCGAAACCCGCAGCAACCGCAGCCCCGTTGCCAGAAGATGATCCGCATGCACTGCGATCGAGTGCATGGGGGTTACGCGTAAGCCCGCCGATTGCGCTCCACCCGCTCGAAGAATTGCGGTCGCGGATATTTGCCCATTCGCTGAGGTTCGCCTTGCCCAGGATTACACCGCCTGCTTCGCGCAGTCGTGCGACCAACGGCGCATCGCGAGCTGTGCGATTGTCCTTAAGAGCAAGGCTTCCTGCGGTTGTTGGCCATTCATGGGTTTCAATATTGTCCTTAACCAGCACGGTTTTGCCACCCAGCGGCAGGCCGTCGCTTTCTGCCTTGGCCGCGAGCGCGGGCGCATCGGGATTGTAGGTGATAACGGCCTTGATTTCCGGCCCCTGGTCATCAAGCGCCTCGATCCGTTCGATCTGCGCCATGGCGGCCTTGGCCGCTGCGCCATCGGGATGCGCATGGTCATGGGCGGAAAGTGCGACAGAACTTACCATTGCGGCGGATATGGTAACTGCAGTTGCGGGCTTAGTCTTTCTCATGCCCGCAGACTGCCAGCAATCTGGCAGTGCGCAAGCCCTACTTGAAGTTTCCGCTTACGGAGAAGACAAAAATCGGCCCGATCCGGCGGTCGCGCCCTCAACGATTTCGATCCGCAGCACATTTCCGGCAGGTATGCGGCCAAGCTGTTCGCGCACGCCATCCGACTTGCTGGAAAGGCGCCTTCCATTGATCAGCACATTCTCATCCGCCTGGCCCAATCCTCGCGCAACATCATCGCCACGCTTGATCTGCAAGCCGGGCACCTGTTCGAGCATGTCAAAGGCATTGCGCGGCGTGAACTGCACAAAATCGGCGGGGGTGAAAATACGGTCGCGAGGCGTCTCTAAACGGCCGCCAGAGCTTTGGGTGGAAGGGACTACGCCTGCTTCACTGGTATTTTCTGCGTTGGCAGGCAGTGATAGCGAGATCGCTGTACCCATCAGCAGGTAATGCATCGCGCGGGGGAATGAGCGACGTGTTTGCATAGTTATATAGTCCCTTCCGGAACTCCGAAGTGACTGATTTTACGTAATGAAGGAACGCCAGTTCGACCGGAAGTCCATCACTTCCGACAAACGGCGAGCCAGGTATTAAGTGGCAACTCATCTGACGTTAATGTTAGGGTGAAGGTTAATGTACTTGAACATTAGGGCGGAGCGTCCGAAATAGGCGTTCAACCAATTCTACAAGGACCAGTTCATGATCGACGTACTCGGCAATTCCGGCGAAACCTATGGCTCACAAGGGCAGTTCCCCCGCGATCCGGTAACAGGAGCCCTCGTGCCAGTGGTGGTCGAGCAGACCAGCCGGGGCGAGCGCAGCTTCGACATTTTCAGCCGCTTGCTTCGCGAAAGGATCGTTTTCGTGACCGGGCAGGTGGAAGACCAGATGGCGTCACTGATCGTGGCGCAATTGCTGTTCCTTGAAAGCGAGAACCCGTCAAAGCCGATTAGCATGTATGTTAATTCGCCCGGCGGCGTGGTTACGGCCGGCATGGCGATCCATGACACCATGCAATACATCAAGCCCAAGGTTTCGACCGTTTGTATCGGCCAGGCATGTTCGATGGGTAGCTTCCTGCTCGCAGCAGGTGAGAAGGGAATGCGCATCGCATTGCCGCAGGCGAGGATCATGGTACACCAGCCATCGGGCGGCGCGCAGGGCATGGCGTCCGATATCGAGATCCAGGCGAAGGAAATCCTGCGCCTCAAGCATCGGATGCACGAGCTTTATTCGAGTTATACCGGCAAGCCAGAGAAGGAAATTGCCGAGGCGATGGACCGCGATACGTGGCTCAGCGCCGAAGAAGCCCAGGATTTTGGCCTTGTCGACAAGGTGTTTGCGACCCGTCCTGAAGATGATTCGGACCACGATGCAGAGGGTTCAGGGGGCGCTCCTGAGTAATAATTGGCATTTTTCCGGCCATTTATGGGACATAATGTCCTGTAAAGCCCGTAGAATTGCAATTTCCCTGCACGGGAATGCCCAAAAGGCTAGCCTGTATATTGATTCATAAGCTTCCCGATATAGAGTCGGGTAATTCCCTAAATGGGGCTGGTAACGTTAGGAAACGAGTAAATTGAGCGGAACTGACAGCAAGAGCACCCTCTATTGCAGCTTCTGCGGCAAGTCGCAGCACGAAGTTCGCAAGCTGATTGCCGGGCCCACCGTATTCATCTGCGATGAATGCGTTGAGCTGTGCAATGACATCATCCGTGAAGAAACCAAGGCAGGGCTAGCCGGCCGCAAGGAAGGCGAAGTTCCTACCCCTCAGGATATCTTCTCGACGCTCAATGACTATGTGATCGGCCAGGATCGCGCCAAGCGTGTTCTTTCGGTCGCCGTACATAACCATTACAAACGCCTGAATCATTCGAACAAGGCCGGCGATGTAGAGCTGGCCAAGTCGAACATTCTGCTTGTTGGGCCGACGGGTTCGGGCAAGACGCTGCTGGCGCAGACCCTGGCGCGCACATTTGATGTGCCGTTTACCATGGCCGATGCGACGACGCTGACCGAGGCAGGTTATGTCGGTGAAGATGTAGAAAACATCATTCTCAAGCTACTGCAGGCCAGCGACTACAACGTCGAGAAGGCGCAGCAGGGCATCGTCTACATTGACGAAATCGACAAGATTACGCGCAAGGCAGAAAACCCGTCGATCACGCGCGACGTTTCGGGCGAGGGCGTGCAGCAGGCACTACTCAAGCTGATGGAAGGCACGACTGCTTCAGTTCCGCCGCAGGGTGGCCGCAAGCATCCGCAGCAGGAATTCCTGCAAGTCGACACCACCAATATCCTGTTCATCTGTGGCGGCGCATTTGCGGGCCTCGACAAGATAATTGCTGACCGCTTGCAGAAGCGCTCAATCGGCTTTGGTGCGCATGTCGCCGACCCTGACAAGCGCCGCGTGGGTGAACTGCTCGAAAAGAGCGAGCCTGAAGATCTACTCAAATTCGGACTGATCCCCGAATTCGTCGGCCGCTTGCCGGTGATCGCCACATTGCACGATCTTGATGTCGATGCGCTGGTCACGATTCTGAAAGAGCCGAAGAACGCTCTGGCCAAGCAGTATCGCAAGCTGTTCGAGCTTGAAGATGTCGCGCTGACCTTCACGGACGATGCTCTTCATGCGATTGCCGAGCGTGCGATCAAGCGCAAGACAGGCGCGCGCGGCCTTCGCTCGATTGTCGAAGGCATCCTGCTCGACACCATGTTCGACCTGCCTGACATGGAAGATGTCAGCGAGATCGTGATCGATGGCGATGTTGTGGAGGGCAAGAAAGAGCCGATCCGCGTTGTCGAAGGCGATGCCAAGAAGGACAAGAAGGACGAAGCGGCTTAGGGCGCGATATTGCGCCTGAAACGCCGATTTTCTCAAAGTTACCGCTTATATGGAAAGCGCTGGTCGCGATTTGGCTGGTGCAATAAATAACCCCGTCCGGCTGGAGGGATTGCCGGACGGGGTTAAGGTTTGCGCTGCCCGACAGGAGGGAAGGGACGGAAGACAGCGCAAGGCTAAATCGAACTTGGATCAGCCGGGGAGGAATACCCCGTCAGTTATGTGAATCACACCATTGGCAGTCTGCACGTCGACCTGCGTAACGGCGCTTTTACGGCCCGCGGCGTCGGTGATGATCACTGCGCCGCCATCGATGCGCGCAGTCAGCGTGCCACCGGCAACGGTTGGGATAGTGGCCTTGCCGCCGTTTTCGTGGATCAGGGCGATCAGGTCGGCACTAGTCACATTGCCTGCCACTGCGTGGTAAGTCAGGATGCTGGTCAGTGCACCCTGGTTCTCGGGCTTCACGAGCGTTTCAAACGTACCTTCAGGAAGCTTGGCAAATGCTACGTCGGTTGGCGCGAAGATCGTGAATGGGCCGGGGCTCGAGAGTACGTCTACCAGACCTGCGGCCTGTACGGCTGCTATAAGCGTATTGTGCACGCCCGTGCTCTGGGCTGTTTCGACGATATTCGGCTGGCTCTTTGCCATATCACTATGTGCGGCAGCAGGCACGCTGGTTGAGACAGCGAACACGCTCATGGTCGCTACGGCGATGATGGCTGCTGCGGTTAACTTCTTCGAACTCGGCATTATAAACTCCTATGGACAGCAAAGCCTTTTGGACTTGTGCCCAGAGTTACGCAGCGAGTTTGCCTACGGATGCAGGCGCTATCAAAAAAGCTAGATTTGGATCAGCTGGCCGCTTGCAACCACGGGTCCGGCGTCTTGTCCTTCGGGCTTTCCGCCCAACGGTTCACGCGTCAGCAACAGCTCTGAACCGTTTGCGATCTGCACGGCTGTATCATGCGGAACACTATGCGCACGCACTACACCAGGGGTTACCACACCCAACGAGATCAGATCGCCTTCATCCGGGACTAGCCAGATTTCATGATCATGCACGCCGTCAGCCTCAAGCCCTACAGCGGTGACGATCAAGCTCTCCTGGTCCGGGAGATAGGTCATATCCAGCCTTAATGGCGTGCCCGCGATGGGGACGTTCGCCACAAGCGGCGTGGCCGAGGCAAGAGTAACCGGCGGTGCGGTGGGTTCGACCTTCGGCGAAGGCACTGCAAGGAAAGCGAGCGCCACAACTGCCGCGGCCGAAGAAACGCCGGCGAACCATTGCAGCCGCTGTACACGTTGCTTCAGTGCGATGATTTCGGCCCCGCTTTCCGGCGCGTTATCCAGCGCCCCCTCTATGCGTTGCCAAAGACCGATGGGTGGCTCAATGCCGCCAATATCGTCAGCCAGTGGCGCAAGCTGCGCCCTCCACCCATCGACTGCATTTGCGAAATCCGGCTCGCGGGCAATGCGTCCGCGCGCCTCAAGCAGTTCCTCGCCTTCTAGCAGGTCCAAAGCGAATTCTGCCGCGATTATATCGTCTGTGCGTTCTGCGTTGCTCATTCGCCGCGCTCCAGACATGCTTTGAGATTCTGCAGGCCGCGCCTGATCCAGCTCTTCATCGTGCCAAGCGGAACCTCGGCCTTGTCTGCCAACTCAGCATATGTGGCGCCGTTGAAGAAGGCGCTGCGAATATTTCTACGCTGGTTATCGTCAAGTTCCTGCATGCAGCAATGGATGCGCTCGCTGCGCTCGGCATCTATCAGCAAGTCTTCTGCGAGCGGGCTGCTATCAGCAAGGCTGGCAGCTTCATCGAGCTCTACAGCACCCTGCCTCACCTTGCCCCTGCGGAGGCGGTCTACGGCCCGATTGCGCGCAAAGGTCGCCAGCCAGCTGATCGGGCTTGCCCGGCTGGGATCATAGCGGTCGGCACGTTGCCACAGGTTTACATACACTTCCTGCAATGCGTCTTCGGCTTCCTTACGGTCCCCCAAGATACGCAAGCAGATGCCAAATAGTTTCACTTTTGTGGCGCGATAGACTTCTTCCAGCGCTGCACGCTCGCCATTGGCGAGCCTGGCCATTGCATCCTGCAGCTTGTCTCGCGCTTCGACTGAAGCGTCAGCCATTAACAACTACCCCCACAACCCCTTGCAGATTCGATTTGTAATGTAACGTGGCCGATTGCGTGCCTGTTTTCCAGCACTTCGGCAACTTCGTGCAAAAATTCGTCACCCGGATGGCCATCAGGCATCGTCAGATGGGCAGTTAATGCGGTTTCGGTGGTCGACATCGGCCAGATATGTAAGTCGTGTACCAGCTCCACACCGTCCAGCTGGTCGAGGTAAGAGCGTACTGCATCCTCATCAATGCCCTCAGGTACAGCGTTGAGGCCCAGCTTGATGCTGTCTTTCGCGAGTCCCCATGTGCCCCAGGCAATCACCGCGACAATCACCAGGCTTGTGAGCGGGTCAATCCAAACGACGCTGGTATAGATGATCGCGATGCCCGCGATCACAACGCCCAGCGAAACCAGCGCATCAGCGGCCATATGCAGGAATGCACCACGAATATTGAGATCGCTCTTACGCCCACGCATGAACATCAGCGCTGTGAAGGTATTCACCAGAATGCCAATCCCAGCGACGACCACCATGGTCATTCCTTCCGGCTGCACGGGGTCGAACATGCGATGCAGCGTTTCGAATAATATGGCACCCACAGCCACCGCCAGCAGCCCTGCATTACCCAGTGCAGCGAGTATCGTTGAACTCTTATAGCCATAGGTGAAGCCGGCGCTCGGCGGCTTTTTCGCGGCCATGCTGGCGGCCCATGCAAGAAGCAAGGCTAGCACGTCCGAAAGATTGTGCCCGGCGTCGGCGATAAGCGCCATCGAGCCGGCCAGAAAACCGTATGTTGCCTCGATCACGACGAATGCAGCGTTCAGGACTACGCCAACGGCGAAGGCACGGCCATAATCTGCCGGGGCATGGCTATGCCCCTCATGTTCATGCCTGTGATGATGTCCCGCGCCCATTGCGCCTATTCATAGACGCAGGAATCGAGCCCGTCACGCCTTACGATTGCTATGCGGCGCTGTATCGTGCCACCATGACGCGCCAGCCAGCCGCCCGGGTTGATGACTTCGCGTTTCTTGGGGAGGGGCAGGGCAGCTGCCATGCGCGCAGCCTCGCTTTGCGTCATTCGCGCTGCCGAATGGTTGAAATAGCGCTGAGCACCGGCCTCTGCCCCATAGGTACCAATGCCGGTTTCCGCGACATTCAGATAGACCTCCATGATCCGTCGCTTGCCCCATATCTTCTCGATCCAGAAGGCAAACCATGCCTCCAGCCCTTTTCGGAAATAGCCTCCGCCTTGCCACAGGAAGACATTCTTGGCGGTTTGCTGAGTAATGGTTGAACCGCCGCGGATCCGGCCGCCCTGTGCATTCTGCACCGCTGCCCGCGCAATCGCCTCAGGATCAAATCCATTATGGCTGCAGAACTTGCCATCTTCTGCCGCGATGACCGCGCTCACCAAGTTGCGATCGATGTTCTCAAGCGGCTCCCAATCTTTCGTGGTCGGGTTCTCATCCATCGCCATGGTGGTTGTGTACGGTACGGGGATCCATTTGAAGGCAATCACCAGCACCAGCGTGATGGCAATGAAGTACAATATGAATTTTGCCAGGAAACGGACGACGATGCGGGTCATAGAGGTTGAATTAGCTACCCTTGTGACAAAAGAAAATCCTCCCTGCCCAAGCGCGAGGGAGGATTATTCGTTTAGCTGGCCGCAACTTTAGGCAGCGCCGGGCAGCAGCCTTTCGCCGGCTATGCGTTGCATTGCCTTTTGCAGCTTTTCAAAAGCGCGTACTTCGATCTGGCGGATGCGTTCGCGCGATACATCGTAGACCTGGCTGAGCTCTTCAAGCGTCTGCGGGTTTTCCGTCAGCCGCCGCTCTGTCAGGATGTGCTTCTCGCGATCATTGAGGCTGTCCATCGCCTCGACCAGCATTTCATGGCGAACCTCTGCCTCTTCGACGTCGGCGACCAATTCGTCCTGCAGCGGGCCATCATCGGTCAGCCAATCCTGCCATTCGCCAGAGCCTTCCTCTGTACCGCGCATTGGCGTGTTGAGCGAGCCATCGCCGCCCATCATCATGCGCCGGTTCATATTGACCACTTCCTGCTCAGGCACACCAAGGTCAGCGGCGATCTTTGCCACATCATCGGGATGCAGGTCAGTATCCTCATAAGCGTCGAGCTGCTTCTTCATCCGGCGAAGGTTGAAGAACAGTTTCTTCTGAGCGGCAGTGGTACCCATCTTTACGAGGCTCCAGCTACGCAGGATGAACTCCTGCATGCTCGCCTTGATCCACCACACGGCATAGGTCGAAAAGCGCACGCCGCGGTCAGGATCAAATTTATCTGCGGCTTTCATAAGACCAAGACCAGCCTCTTGGATAAGGTCGTTCATTGGTGCGCCGTAACGGCGAAATTTTGCGGCCATCGAAATAGCCAAGCGCATGTAGGCATTGATCAAGCGATGCAGCGCTTTTTCATCACGCTGGTCACGCCACGCATAGGCCAGCATCAATTCTGTTTCCGCGTCCAAAAGCTCCGCTTTCATCGCTTTGCGCGACATGACGCTTCCACTGTCCCCGTCTAGTGCCATCGTCTGGCGCCTCCTTTTGCTCAGAGGTTCACAACCGTTTGTGGTTTGTTTATTAACGTTACGTAAGCAAAACGGGTTTGGATCAATTTGGATGTCTGAAAAAATTACAACGCATGAATCACGCGACATCACACTCGTTCTTGGGGGTGCTTCGAGCGGTAAATCAGCTTGGGCAGAACAGTATATCCTTAGGCGGGCGGAAAAAGTCGGTTACATCGCAACAGCGCAAGCCTTTGACGCAGAAATGAAAGAAAAGATCGCACAGCACAGGGCGCGGCGTGGTGATGAGTGGACCACTGTCGAAGAACCTTTGGATATCGTTTCCTGTTTTGATACCTTTCGCGCCGACCATCCAGTTTTGCTGGATTGCGCCACCCTGTGGCTGAGCAATCTCTTGTTGGCACAGAAAGACCTTTGGATGGAAANTAACGCTCTGATGGACAACCTGAAACATCATAGCGGTGAGTGGGTGATTGTCAGCAACGAAACCGGCCTAAGCGTGGTGCCCCACACAAAAATGGGCCGTGATTTTCAGAAAGCGCAAGGCTATTTGAACCAGCAACTCGCCGCTCTTGCAGATCGGGTGGTTTTCATTGTGGCGGGTTTGCCAA
>DMWU01000148.1 GCA_003483125.1 Erythrobacter sp.
TACGGGGGCCGTGAAAACCACTGAGGGCAAGATCGAGAGTGCCAATGGCGGCACCTTGTTCCTCGACGAGGTCGGGGACATTCCCTTGCCGTTGCAGGTAAAACTGCTGCGTTTCCTGCAAGAGCGCACGATCGAAAGGGTCGGTGGGCGCAACGAGATTGCAGTGAACACAAGAATTGTGTGCGCTACGCACCAAAATCTTGAAGAGATGATTGCCGAGGGCAAGTTCCGAGAGGACTTGTTTTACCGCCTTGCAGAGATCGTAGTGCGTATTCCGACTCTGGCAGAACGGCCGGGTGATGCAGCACTGTTGGGTAAGGCATTCCTGAAAAGATTTGCTGCTGAAATGAATCCGCAAGTGACAGGCTTTGCGCCAGATGCGCTAGCAGCCATCGATGGATGGGGCTGGCCTGGCAATGTGCGTGAGCTGGAAAATCGCGTGAAGCGCGCTGTGATAATGGCCGATGGCAAGCTGATAGGTGCAGAGGACCTTGATCTGGGCGGTGATGAAGAGGGGCAGGCCGAAGTGCTTAACCTCAAGAGTGCCCGTGAAGAGGCGGACCGCAAGGTTATTCGTCGTGCACTGGCACGCAATGAAGGCAACATTTCCAATACCGCAAAGATGCTGGGTATCAGCCGACCGACGCTTTACGATCTGCTCAAGCAGTATGAGTTGCAAACTTAAGCTAGCGGTCTCCTAAACAATCAGGCACTCGACAATTTGCGCAGGCGCAGGCAGGGCGTTTGGCTATGCGCAGCCGCCTATTGCTTTTTGCTGATCCGATGATTGCAGTATTGATACTGGCGACAATCGCTGGCTTTTTGTTGCCCGCCACCGGCGAATTTCGTCCAGCCGCACAGACAATTGTGAGCGTCGCCATCTTCCTGCTCTTCCTGGTTAACGGGATGCGGGTGAAGCGGGGAGAAATTGCCCGTGCTTTCGCCAACTGGCGCTTTTTCTTGCCGCTATTCCTCTGGGTGTTTGGAGTGATGGCATTTGCAGGGCTTGTAATATCCAACCTATCGGTAGGGCATCTTCCACCGCTTGTGGCTCTGGGCTTCCTTTATCTTGGAACGCTACCCTCGACGATCCAGTCTGCGACCTCTTACACAGCGTTGGCGGGCGGAAATATCGCATTGTCCGTAGTTGGGGCAGCCCTCATCAATATTGCAGGCGTCTTCATTACGGCGCCGCTCTTTGCATTGCTTGCGGGCGGAGCGGTGGCAGAAGTAGGGACCGACGCAATCATTCGTATCGGTCTGATCCTGGTGCTGCCATTCATGATCGGCCAGGCGGTGCAAGGCTGGACGCATGGGTGGGTAATCGAACACAAGGATCAGGTCGTATGGCTTGACCGTATCGTGATCGGCATTGCGGTTTATGTCGCATTTTCCGGGGCGGTAGAACAGGGGCTTGACCAGATGTTCAACGTCAGCGGATGGGTATATCTTTTCGCATATGTGACGGGGTTCTTGCTGCTCGCAAATCTGGGGGCCTGGGTCCTGCCGGCACTGCTCTCATTCGCTCGCGAGGATAGGATTGCTTTCCTCTTTGCCGGTTCGCAAAAGAGTGTGGCGATTGGCGCACCACTTGCCGCCATTCTCTTTGCACCGGAAATAGCAGGCTTCGTTATAGCGCCGTTACTTCTCTATCACCTGCTGCAACTGATGCTGGCAGCGCCTATGGCTAATTATTTGTCCCGGCATCGACACTAGGGCCATTCTCATTCCGATTGTGCCGGACTGACCACCAGAATGACAAGCCAATCAGGATCGCACCGATCAGTCCTGTAATGGTTTCCGGTATATGGACCTTAGCTGAGACAAGCATGATCATGCCCAGGACGATGATCGCCCAGAACGCACCGTGCTCCAGGAATCGATACTGGGCCAATGTTCCCCGGCGTACGAGATGAATTGTCATGGAACGCACAAAGATCGCGCCGATTGACAGGCCCAGCGCGATAACCACCATATTATTGGAAAGCGCGAAGGCACCGATCACGCCATCGAAGCTGAACGATGCGTCGAGTACGTTAAGGTAAAGGAAGCCTCCGAATCCACTACGCACGACTGCACCCGATAACCTGTGAGCTTCCTCGCGCAGTTCGAGGATCTTGTTCACCCCTTCAACCGAGATGAATGTAACAACTCCGAGCATACCCGCGATTAGGAACGTCAATGCGTCTTCTGCGGGTAGCGTTCCGGAGATACCCCAAAGGACAAGTAGCAGCAGCGCAATTTCGATCGCCGGCAATGCTGCAAATTTTGAAAGCTTGTCTTCTACTACCGCGATCCAGTGCACATCTTTGTCGAGATCAAAAAAGAATTTCATGCCAACCATCGCAAGGAATGCGCCGCCAAATCCAGCTATCCCAACTTGGGCGCTCGAAACCAGACGCTCATATTCCTGCGGGTCATTGAGCGAGAGATTGATGGTCTCAAGCGGTCCGAGTCCGGCCGCAATCGCGACGATTGCCAAAGGGAACACGATCCGCATGCCAAACACGGCGAAGGCGATGCCCCAAGTCAGGAATCGCCTTTGCCAGACTTCATCCATGTCCTTCAGGACAGAGGCATTGACCACCGCATTGTCGAAACTGAGCGATATTTCGAGCACCGAAAGCACCACGACAATCCACAACAATGCAGCTGTGCCGGTTATCGTGCCTGTACTTTCCCAGCCGTACCAGACAGCTAGACCCAAGCAGGCAAGCGTGAAGATTATCGAAAATCCGTAGAATCGCACCAGCGTTTGCATGGAACCCTTCTCAATCCATTAGTCTATTTATCACCGCTAATGCTGTGCGCAGCCCGGCACAAGGCAGTGTGGCCAAAGAACGAACGGATTATTTCTTCGGTTGGTATGTTTGATCCTTTGTCGGGAAGGTACGTTTGCGTACTTCTTCAGCGTAAGTGGCAACCGTCTTGTCAATAACAGAGGCGATATCTTCGTAGCGTTTTACAAAGCGTGGGACACGTTCGAACATGCCAAGCATGTCTTCAGTGACTAGCACCTGTCCGTCGCAATCTGCAGATGCACCGATACCGATAACTGGAATCTCCAACGCTTTGGTCATGGAAACCGCAATCGGTTCGATCACACCCTCCAGCACTACTGAAAAGGCCCCAGCATCTTGGACGGCCTGGCCGTCAGAAATGATCTTATCATGCTCCTGCTGCGAGCGACCTCGGGCTGCATAGCCGCCCAAAACGTTTACCGCTTGAGGAGTCAGGCCGACATGGCCCATTACGGGGATACCGCGATTGGTCAGAAAATGGATTGTTTCGGCCATGGCCTGGCCGCCTTCCAGCTTTACAGCTGCACAACCCGTCTCTGCCATGATCTTGCTGGCAGTTTCGAATGCCTGTTCTTTCGACCCTTCGTATGTACCAAAGGGCATATCAACCACGACAAGGCTGTGATAGCTGCCGCGCACAACAGCTGCGCCATGAGCTATCATCATTTCTGCGGTTACAGGTAGGGTGGAATCGAGCCCGTAGATCACCTGGCCAAGTGAATCCCCTACCAATAAGATGTCGCAATGGGCATCAAGCAATTGTGCTTGCCGCGCGGTATAGGCGGTGAGCATTACCAAGGGTTCCTTGGTCTTTCCATCCTGCTTGTGGTCGCGAATAGCTGGAACAGTCAGGCGTTTACGCGGGCGCGGCGTAGGGTGCGCGCGGCTGGTCGATGTGTCGAGTTGGAACGTAGTAGACATGCCGCGCTTGTAGACGCAGGAACTAAGCGGGGGAAGTGTTGAGATTATTCCTTGTAAAGGAAGCACAGTTCGCTAGCGTCGCGCCCCATCAAATGCCCGGCGTCGGCGGAAAACCGTTGAGCGTACGTGGCCCTAGGGTTTGGTGAGGATTTTGTATGATTCTTGATAGGGTGAAGCCGCTCGATGCGATTATTGCAGCGGCTGAAAAGAAGTCGCTCAAGCGAACGTTGAGCGGTTTCCAACTGATGCTGTTCGGTATTGGCTGCATCATTGGTACCGGTATTTTCGTGCTTACCGCTGCAGGCGCGCAGAAGGCTGGGCCAGGCCTGATGCTGTCATTTGTGATCGCCGGTTCGGTCTGCGTGGTTGCTGCGCTTTGTTATGCGGAGATTGCCTCGACTGTTCCGGTATCCGGATCTGCATATACCTACACATATGCGACCATGGGTGAATTCCTGGCCTGGACGGTCGGTTGGGGGCTAGTGCTCGAATATGCTGTGGCGGGCGCCGCTGTTTCGGTGGGTTGGTCAGGCTATTTTGTGGGTACGATACTCAATGAATTCATGGGGGTACATTTGCCCGCCTACTTGTCCGCTGGGCCCCTTGCTCTAGGCGGAGCAGAGGGTGGATTCATCAATTTGCCCGCGCTTGTCATCGCTCTCTTGATCACCAGCCTTCTTGTGATTGGCACCAGCGAAAGCGCCACGGTCAATGCGGTACTCGTGGCTATCAAGGTGGCGGCTCTTACGGCCTTTATCGGTCTGACGCTTACGAGCGCCTATTTCGATCTTGATCGTTTCAATCCCTTCTTGCCTGCCGGGATATTTGGCGGGCTTGGTACCGGCTTGGGCGTGGTCGGTGCGGCGGCGACCATCTTCTTTGCCTATGTCGGTTTTGACGCGGTTTCGACCGCGGCGGAGGAGACAAAGAACCCGCAGCGTAATGTCCCCTTTGGTATTGTCGGATCGCTGCTTGTCTGCACCGTCTTCTATGTATTGGTGGCTGCAGGTGCGATCGGCACGATCGGTGGTCAGCCGATCATGGGGCCGGATGGCATTCCATTCCCTGCCGGCTCTGAAGAACTGGCACGCCAATGTGCGATGCCCGAATATGGCGAAGCGCTTGTTTGCTCGAATGAGGCGCTGGCGCATGTCCTGCGGCAGATTGGTTTCTCCGGTATTGGTAACGCATTGGGTATTGCCGCCTTCCTGGCCTTGCCTTCGGTTATTCTGGTGCTGCTCTTTGCCCAGACGCGTATCTTCTTTGTGATGAGCCGCGATGGCCTTTTGCCGGAAGTATTGAGCAGGGTGCACCCCAAGTGGCACACTCCGCATGTTGTGACGATTGCGACCGGCATTGTTGTTGCTGTTGCTGCTGCTTTCTTCCCGGTCGGTCAGCTGGCAGATATCGCCAATGCAGGGACGCTTTATGCCTTCATGATGGTGGCGGTTGCCGTGATGCTGCTTAGAAAGCAGCGCCCGGATGTTCCGCGTGGCTTCACTGTTTCGGGCCTGTGGTTTATCGGGCCGGCGACGGTGTTCGGCACCATCTTCCTCTTCATCAACCTGCCAACAGCAGCCATGCTGGTCTTGCCGATTTGGACGGTGATTGGACTGGTGGTCTATCTTGGCTACAGCCGTAGCCGAAGCCATCTTGGCCTTGGCATTGTCGAGGTTGTTGATGATGTGGCGGGTGAGGAAACTATGGTCCCGATTCATCCTCCAAAGGAAGATTGACTTTAGTAACATTCTGATTTGATTGGGCCGTCTCGTTTGAGGCGGCCCTTTCTTTTGTTCGTTCCAAACTGCCATTGCGAATCATTCGACAATAGAACATAATAAGAACATATGAGTCGTTCCGATCCTTCTTTGCGCAAGCTGGGTAAAGCTTGCGATGTGGCAGTGCTGGCTGCTTCGCGCGCGCGGCATTGGCGCACGGGATTGGCGGCGCCCTCTCACAACGAGGGTTTCGGC
>DMWU01000254.1 GCA_003483125.1 Erythrobacter sp.
GATTGCCTACGATATTGTGTTCTCAGAGCCTGACCGGACCTCGCCCTCTGCCACTGCCGAGCGGTTGCTCGGCAATGCGGAGACGGCGCAGCTTGTAGCGGAACTGACCGCGCTGCCCGACCATGATGAAGAGTTTGCGCGCAGCATTGAATCTTCACCAGTTGTTCTGGGCTTCTTCCTCAACCTTGCCGAAGGGGGAAGGGAGATTGATCCTGTTTCGGGCGTGGCTCTGTCAGGCTCTCTGCCCGATCGCAGTGTGCTGGAATATCGCGGGGCGACGCAATCGCTGCCTCAATTTGTTGAGGTCGCATCTGGGATTGGCTCGCTCAGCCATCCTGGAGATGAAGACGGGATTTTGCGGCGCATACCGCTGCTCGCGATTCATGACGGGCAATTGCTGCCCTCACTGTCGTTGGAGGCGGTAAGGGTCGCCACTGATGGTGGATCGATCATCGTGCGAGCAAGCGATGGCAGTGGTGAAACCGCTTCAAGTCCCGGCGCTGTCGCCGGAGTGCGGATCGGCGCGCGTGAAATGCCCGTTGGCGACGATGGGCGACTATGGATTTACCCGACCGAGCCCGCGTCAGAGCGCGTGATCCCGATTTGGCAAATCCTTCAGGGCGAGATTTCCGCTGATGAGTTGGAGAGAGAGTTCGCAGGTAAGATAGTTTTTATCGGGGCTAGCGCGCCGGGCTTGCGCGACCTCGTGCCAACACCCCTTGGCGACAATATACCTGGCGTAACCCTCCATGCTCAGGCAGCCGAACAAATGATGCTGGGCGAATATCTCGTTAGGCCAGACTGGGCACGCGGGATGGAATTCTTCCTGATCCTACTGCTCGGTGGCGGTCTGGCTCTACTACTCCCCCGGATCGGTGCATCTTCGGGCGCGGGTGTCGGTTCGCTCGGGATTGTACTGGTCATGGGAACAAGCTGGATCGCCTATTCAAATGACAAATACCTGCTTGATCCCACCTACCCCGCGCTAGCCATCATATTGGTCTATACTGTCCAAACCCTGCTGGGTTTCTATCGTGAGGAGAAGCAGCGCGCCTACATCCATGACGCTTTCGATCGCTACCTTTCGCCGGAGCTGGTGAATCAGATCGCCGATGATCCGGGAAAGCTGGAACTGGGCGGTGAAGAGCGGAATATGAGCGTGCTCATGTGCGATGTGCGTCAATTCTCGCGCATTTCCGAGAAGTACAGTCCAAAGGAAGTCATCGACTTCCTGATCGAGTTCCTCACGCCAATGAGCGAGATATTGCTCGCTCAGAAGGCGACGTTGGACAAGTATATTGGCGATGCGATCCTGGCGTTCTGGAATGCGCCGTTGGACGATCCCGATCACCAACGCAACGCCGCGTGCGCCGCGCTCGCCATGCATGAAAAACTGGAGGAGTTGAACCGGTCCATGCCTGACAAGGAAGGTGCGACCTGGCCCGGGCAGGTCCGCATCGGCATTGGCCTGAATTCCGGCATTTGCTGTGTCGGAAATATGGGCTCACGTCAAAGGCTCGATTATTCGCTGATCGGGGATACTGTGAACCTCGCTGCGCGTCTTGAGGGTCAGACCAAGCATTACGGCGTACCGATCATCATTGGCAGCGGGACGGCGCGTGCCTTGGACGGATTCGCCTTGTTGGAGCTTGACCGCATTCGCGTCGTAGGCCGCGACAGACCGGAGACGATTTTCGCATTGCTAGGCGATCCAGATTTCGCGCGGTTGGAAGAAGCCTATACTCTTGCTGAGGGGCATGGGCGCGTGCTTGCCGCATTTCGCTCTGCTGATTGGAACGAGGTTGAAGGCCTGCTGGAAGAACTAAGCGACCAGTATGTTGCACTGGGCCTCGACAAGCTCAATGTCCTGTTCCGAAACCGGGTCGCTCAATTACGCGAAAATCCACCTGATCCCGGCTGGGACGGGGTATATGAAGCAACTGAGAAGTAGCGGTCTGTCTCCTTGCCGCTAATCGATGGGCGGACGACCTGCTGAATCTTTGGGTGACGGCTGATCAGCTGTGCTGTTTGGCTCAACTGGATCATCGTCATCCGACAGGATCAGCGCAGCACCGGCAATTACCGCGATGCCCGCTAGCGCTTTTACCAATCCGTTTCCGCTATTTGCCCGCGTTACCGAGGGTTGGAGTTGGTCCTGGATCCGTCCCAGTCCGGCAAAGGACAGCCGGAATGGACCGATAGGCGGAGAGCCTTCTCGGGGGATATACGCGGCGAAGCCTGGCTGGTTCAATTCCACGGTTTCTCCCGCAGCGGTGACGTCAATTTCGCCCACCGTCAAATCGCCTTCGGTCGCTTCGCCGGGGCCGCGCAATACGATCAACGTGGCAGTATCCTCATCGTGATCCGTATCTTCTGGAATAGCTGCTTCTTCTTCCGCGATTTCCATGGCTTCTTCGCCAACGATTCCGTCAAGCGCAGTACCTCGAATTCCGATTGTTCCGGTGGGCGTCTCGATGGTTCCACCCGAATTGGCGTCGTTCCTACCTGACATGAAGCGGAATGCACCCTCGAATATGCGGGCAAAGAAGCTGCGGCCTTCATTGGGATCGTAAACAAAACGATCAATGACCATTTGCGTGCGCGAACCAATGGTGAAGGTTGAGCGGTCAAGCAGGAGGATGTGCAACTGGCTTTTCTTTTTGGTGCGAATGACATCGCCCCAGAAGAATCGCTGCTTACGTGCAACTCGTGCTTCCTTGGGCTTATCCTGTGTGCTGACCCGAACGTCACCCTTGATCGCACCGGCAATGCCTACTTCGACGTCTTCCGCCATTGCGGGGGCTGCCGTCAGTATGAGGGTCGTGGCAGCAATCGAACTGAGCAAGAGTTGTCTCTTCATGGCTCAGCCCTCCTGCTCTACGCCACACTGGGCGTATACTACGTTGAGGTCTTCTTCCTCATACCGCTTCTTCTTGAGCTTGGAGAGCGCAACCTTGCCGCCCCTTATGTCGTCTACCATGCATAGGTAGTAGGCTTGCAATAGGCGTGCATCATGTGCCTTTGGTTCAGTGGCCAGGACTCGCTCCAACGTTGCCAGCGCCTCCAGCAGTTCGCCTCGTGCGGCCTGCTCTTGAGCTAGCTGTATGCCGGTCTCTTCATCTGCAGATGCGTCTGAAAGCAGGTCAAGCTCTTCAAATGTTTCGGCGGAGAGAGGTGAAATCAATGCAATTGCGCAGCCAATTGCGATGGCCTGGGCGGTTCTTTTGCAGGATACAGAATTCATCAGGACATCCCCTTTTCCGCGTCCTAAATCGATCAAATGCCAGAATTACATGCCATCCTGTAGCTTAGCAAGCGATGAAGAGAGCGGATTAACACGATAAACGGTTGCAAACGGCGGTAATTTGCGCGGCGTCAGGCCATAATTGACCAAGTTGCGGATTGATTGCGTAACTTCACTTGGCGTTCACGAAGGGCGTGGCTATAGGCTCTGGCCATGACGAATAAATCGCGCTTTTCGCTCAAGCCTGCTCTTGCGGTTGGACTATCGGCAATCACACTGCTTACTGGCGCGTGCGCCAGCGGTGGCGACGGCAACGAAGATGTCGCCTATGTCGCTAGGGACGTTGAGTCGCTTTATACAGAGGCGAAGCGGCGGCTGGATCGCGGCAATACCCGACTTGCAGCAGCGCTGTTTGATGAAGTTGAACGGCAGCACCCCTATTCACCATGGGCCCGCCGTGCGCAGTTGATGAGCGCGTTCTCGTATTACATTGCCCAGGATTACAATCAGGCGATCCAGAGTGCGCAGCGTTTCCTTTCGATACATCCGGGTAACCGGGATGCACCCTATGCCTATTACCTGATTGCTCTGAGCTATTATGAGCAGATCAGCGACGTCCAGCGCGACCAGAAGATTACGGACCAAGCGCGGGTTGCACTGACAGAAGTCAATCGCCGTTTTCCGACAACTAAGTATGCAGCCGATGCACGATTGAAGCTCGACCTGGTTAATGATCACCTTGCCGGCAAGGAAATGGAGATTGGAAGATTCTACCAGAAGTCTGGTCGCTGGCTCGCATCGCAACTGCGTTTCCAAAACGTGGTCGAACAATATGACACTACCAGCCATGCTCCCGAAGCGCTCTATAGGCTCGCGGAAAGCAGCCTTGCGCTAGGATTGCAAGAAGAGGCTGTTAAATACGCTGCCGTTCTCGGCGCGAATTACCCTGGATCAGAATGGTATGAAAAGGCCTATGATCTGATCGAGGAATATGCGCCAGGCGTTAGCGCCAGCTAAGCTTCGGCCATCCGTTCGCCCGGCTTTCGCGTTCCGCCAGCAAACTTTCCCAATACCGATAATTCCACAATCTAACTGGATGGCAGGCGGTGACGTAGCTTTGCGCTTCGGCTAACACCTGCCTAGCCATGTTGAGTCAGCTTTCCATCCGGAACATTGTTTTGATCGAGGCGCTCGACCTTGAATTCGGGGGCGGGTTGGGTGTGCTGACCGGCGAAACGGGCGCAGGTAAATCAATCCTGCTCGATGCGCTGGGGCTCATACTGGGCGACCGTGCGGAAACTTCGCTGGTGCGTGCAGGCGAAGAAAAGGCCAGCGTGACGGCGAGTTTTGAATTTGCCACCTTGCCGGATCAAATTGCCCATGCGTTCGATGATGCAGATATCGAGATAGAAACGGGCGAAGCGCTTATAATAAGGCGCCAGGTAAAGGCTGATGGCGGTTCGAAGGCGCATATCAACGATCAGCCTGTGAGCGTAGGCCTGCTGCGTGAAATCGCGTCGTCTTTGGTCGAGCTCCACGGCCAGCATGATGATCGCGGATTGGTCAATCCTAAAGGGCATCGCAGTTTGCTCGATCGCTACGCGGGAAGTGACTTGGACGGGCTAGGGCGGACGTGGACCCAGTGGCGCGATGCCGAGGAAAAGCTGAAAAATGCCCGCGATGCGGTAGAACAAGCCAAGGAAGAGCAGGATCTGCTGATCGCACATTCGGCCGAATTGACTTCGCTAGAGCCGCAGGCAGGTGAGGAAGCACGATTGGCGGAGCAGCGCGCCGCCATGCAAAAGGGCGAGAAGCTGTCGGGCGATCTGGAAGAGCTACGACACGTATGGGACGGTTCGGATTCTCCGCTTGCCGCACTGCGAATCGCAGCACGCAGGCTTGACCGTATCGCTTCGGGACATCCCTTGCTGGCAGAGGCACTAGCCGCGCTTGATCGCGCGGTGATCGAAGCGGGTGAAGCAGAGGAAAAGCTACAGGCCGCTTCAGAAGCCCTGGTGCATGATCCAGCAGCGCTCGATGCCGCGGAAACTCGACTGTTTGAATTGCGCGCGATTGCCCGCAAGCATCGTTGCGAAGTTGACGAGTTGCCGCACAAGATGCGCGAAATGCGCCGTGTGCTCGATGCGATCGAGGGCGGGGAGGCAGAGCTGGATGCTCTCGAAATTGCCGCGCAGGAGGCTGGCGATCGTTACCAGAAGAAAGCAGAGCAAGTGCACAAGGCCCGTCTTGCTGCAGCCAAGAAGCTGGACAAGGCGGTTGCGGCCGAACTCGCCCCGTTGAAACTTGATGATGCGCGCTTCCTTACTTCCATCGGCAAATTGCCCGATGAAAAATGGAGTGCCAGCGGTATCGACAGTATCGAGTTCCTGATAGCGACCAACCCCGGCGCGGATTTCGCTCCGCTGAACAAGATCGCCAGCGGCGGCGAGCTTTCGCGTTTCATATTGGCGCTAAAGGTGGCCTTGGCAGAACAGGGCGGGGCGGCAACTGTGATTTTCGACGAGATCGATCGCGGTGTCGGCGGAGCGGTGGCCAGTGCGATTGGTGAAAGGTTAGCGCGGTTGGCCGATGGTGGCCAGTTACTCGCTGTAACGCACAGCCCACAAGTAGCGGCCCGGGGCGGCACGCATTACCTCATCGCCAAGAGCTCTCAGGGCACGGTCACGCGTACCAGCGTTTCCCTGCTGGATGAGCAGGGGCGGCAAGAAGAGATTGCGCGAATGCTTTCGGGCGCGGAGATCACCACAGAGGCGCGCGCGCAGGCCGATAGACTGCTGGAGAAGGCTTAACTCTCTGCTTTCCCGGCTATTTGAAATATTTTTTCCCAGGAATCCGCAGATCATAGTTGGAGCGGCCTGTTCAATCGAAACATGCTGATATATAAATGCCTCATCGAGCCGAGAGAGAAATGAAGATGCTTATCAGGAAATTTGCTGTTCTAACCACCGTCGCAATCGTAGGGCTGTCGACCAGCGCATTGGGGCAGATCGATTTGCGTAAGGCTCCAGCGGAAGCGGAAGAGATTTCCGGGCAATTTATCTGCGTCTTCAGCGCGCGGCACGCTATTCCAAGGAGCAGCGTAGGAGCCGAGGCACGGTTCCGGGCGCGCGATGCAAATGGACAGGTAAGCCGCGTCTTCTCCAATTCGATCAAGGGCTTCGTTATACGCGCGTCAGAGCAAGGTGTGAGGCGCATGCTGTCGCAGAATCCAAATCTTGCCTATTGCGAGCAGGATCAGATCATGCGGGTTGAACCGCAGGCTCCACCCCCCGGAAAGGGACCTAATCGCGGCGATGATGGCGGCGGCGATGGTGGGTCCACCTCAGAACAATCCACCCCTTGGGGGATTGCGCGCGTGGGGGGCGCTGCAGATGGAACAGGCAAGACCGCATGGGTCATTGATTCGGGCATAGACCTCGATCATCCCGACTTGAACGTCGACAGAGGCCGCAGCGTTGATTTCACCGGCAGTCGCAAGGGCGCAGATGATGAAAATGGCCATGGTACTCATGTCGCCGGCACTATTGCAGCTATAGACAATAATTTTGGCGTTGTCGGTGTGGCCGCTGGTGCAACAGTGGTTGCAGTAAGGGTCTTGGACCGCCGGGGAAGCGGGTCGTATTCGGGTGTGATTGCCGGGATCGACTATGTTGCCGCCAACGGTAATGCGGGCGACGTTGCCAATATGAGCTTGGGTGGCTCCTACTCACAGGCGTTGAATGATGCGGTCGTGGCAGCTGCTGCTGGTGGAGTGAAGTTTGTTCTGGCCGCCGGCAATGACGGCCGCGACGCCGATAACTATTCACCTGCGAGTGCAAACGGCAACAACATCTACACTGTTTCCGCTTTTTCCAACGGAGACAATTGGGCCTCGTTTTCCAATTATGGCAATCCGCCGGTCGACTATGCGGAGCCGGGCGTTTCGATAGAATCCACCTGGAAGAGTGGAGGATACAACACCATTAGCGGCACCTCGATGGCGGCACCTCATCTGGCCGGGATTCTTGCCCTCGGAAATGCCGGGAATGGTGGCGTGGTCAATGGAGATCCTGATGGAAACCCCGATACGATCGGGGTCAGGTAGGCTGAGCTAAGACCTAAGCTCCGTCACTTTCCTGCATGCTGATATAAATCAGCACCATCATGGACATTGCTCCGAACACCCAGGATCCGTGGTCTGGGCTTTGGCCGCCGGGCATTTGCCATAATTGGTATCCGGCAACTGCGATGACCTGGAACAGGCCCCACCAATTAGCGATTGCGCAACCGAGGCCGATCTTGGCGAACAGTTTTGCCGCATTGAATCCTGCGGCATCTACTCCGCGCGCATTCCACATCCGCCACGCGCCCAGCCACAGCAACGCGCCTGCTGCAACCTCCAGTGTGAAAACCAGCGCCATCGCAGCGATGATCAGCGCATTGGGCGGTACCGGGAATAGTGTGACCGGATAGGCTTCCTGCCCTTCGTGGCTGGTGACATAGGTAAAGAAGGCATGCGCCTCGTCCAAATTGGCGAAATTATGCGCCACATATGTCAGCGCCATTGCGCCGATAATCACGCACATGAAGATCTTCAGAAAGCGGTCAATCATTCCATTCTCCCCCACAAAGAATTTTGACCCGGTCATGGCACTTTTCGTCAGCGCCTCACTCATGCATAGCGTAGGGCATGGGAATCGATCAAATGAGCCAGGTAGAGGCCGCCAACGAGCTGATGCGGCTCGCGCGCGAAATCGCAAAGCATGACAGGCTCTATCATGCCGAGGATTCGCCCGAGATCAGCGATCCGGAATATGATGCTCTCGTTCGCCGCAACGCAGAGATCGAGGCCGCATTCCCACACCTTGTTCGCGAGGACAGCCCGTCGAAGAAAGTTGGCCACGCAATTGCATCTTCTCCGCTGAGCAAAGTCACGCATGAAGTTCGCATGATGAGCCTCGACAACGCTTTTGACGATGGCGAGGTCCGCGATTTTGTCGCGCGTGTACGGCGTTTCCTTGCATTGGGAGAGGCTGAACCCGTTTCGATGACGGCAGAGGACAAGATTGACGGGCTTTCCTGTTCGCTGCGCTATGAAAAGGGTGTGCTTGTTGGTGCCGCTACACGCGGCGATGGGCAGGTGGGCGAAGATGTGACGCCCAATGTCGGGCGCATCGCCGATATCCCGCAGAAATTGGATGGCGGGGACGTGCCTGAGGTGTTCGAGGTGCGCGGCGAGGTTTATATGGAAAAGTCGGCCTTTGCGGC
>DMWU01000247.1 GCA_003483125.1 Erythrobacter sp.
GGGCTTGGTCCAGGCGTAGGTGAACGAGCCGCCAATCCGCATGCCTTCCGAACCCGGCGAGAATGAATGTCCGGCCTGGAACAATTGCTGTTCCTTGAAATCGCTCGTCGAATAAAAGGACACGAAGGTAGTATCGCCCATGCCCGTCAATCCATTTACTTGGGCACGCAATTGCCCGCCGAATGAACCGATGGTCGAAGGTGCCAAGTTCTGTAAGAGCAGGTCAACCTGATAAGGACGCTTCAATACGGCGACCTCCGCAATCAAATCACCGACATTGCCAGTGCCAGCCGGCTTGAGAGTCATTCTGACATTATAGCCGGGCAAATCCCGCGAAAGCAGCAGGTAGCGCTCTGCATCAAAGCGGTTGAAGACTTCGCCGCGGGTCAGCTTGCCAAGATATGCTTCGAGCTTGCTTTCCGCGCCCTGTGTTTCGCCTCGCGCTCTGACTGAGACGATCTTCGCAAAAATTACCTCGAGGCGGATGTTACCGTCCTCGATCCTTTGGGCAGGCACTTGTACCGCCGCTAGATAACCCTTGTTGCGTAGCAAGGTTGCCGCCGCATCCCTGATCTCACACAGCGTCGCAACTGACTGCGTAGTCCCACGGAATACCTCCCAAGCGGGAAACATTTCCTCAGGGCTCACGCCCTTCAGATTGTTAAACTCGACGCTATTGATCGCGACGGAAATCGAGGCATATTGCGGATCAGCAAGCGGGCATGGTGCGCGCTCAATTCCGCCGTCTATTTCCAGCCTCGTTTCAGCTTGCCTACTCGGCGCTGTGATAGCTTCCAGTTCGTCTCGAGTAGGTATCTGCGCAGATAAATCCGAGGTAAGGTGGGATACTGTACCCAGCCCTGCAGCCATCACGCCGATGGAGCAGCACCAACGGAATACACGTTTCACCAACGAATTTGATCGCATGAACCCCCCCAATTTGTTCGATGCGACTCGTTTGGGCAGAGGCTATGGTAGGGTTCCCTCTACTGTCAAGCACTTGCGCAGATTTGCGGCCTCCACAACGCATGCCCGCTCTGTACGAGCTGAGCCAGTTCGACAGTTCAAATTCAGAGGCGATTTGGGTGGCGCACGAGGGCCATGCTGGCCGAAAGCCTAACTACCGTCACCCTCCTGCGGCGACTGCGAATTAGGGCCAACTGCATTGGATGCAGGCGTGGCTGTCTGCTCGATCCCGCTATTGGTCTTAGTCGGCCCGTACTGAGCATCCAGATTACGCGCAGCCGCTTGGCCATAGGTCGATGCGCTTGTCGGTCCATGTCTTGCATGCCACGCTGCCAGATCAACGCGGTATTGCTCATAGGATTGATAGAAGTTCTCAAATACCGCTTCCATGCGAGGCAGGCCCGTGGCCGCATATTCCTTCAACCTGCCGGGTAATACTTGTGTGACTTCATGGCTCAGTTCCAAGGCTGCGTCGCAGAATTCAGGAAGCGTCGGTGGAAGCGCGAAATAGTTGTAAACGCGTGTCATGTAGGAATCCTGCACGCGCCTGTATTTCGAACCATGCTCCCGACGATACTCAGTGGCGAGATCGCGATTGGCACGCCCAAGTTCACGCGAGTGGCGTCTCAAGAGGATCTTGTAATTATCTACCAGCATGGTGTGCTCGGCGCTTTGGCAATTGAGCGCGGCAACGTTGAGGCCTGAGCGCAAGTTCCACAATGTTTGCGTGGAAGAGATCCCGGCATTAACAGTTTGCCGAACCCCATTCACCCCAACCTCAGGGATCGCCATACGCTCAACTGCGCCAGGCGGTGGTGTCGGTCGAGGCGGTATTTCGACCACCTTCACCGGGGGGGGTGGAGGTGGCGGAGGAGGGGGCGGTGGAGGTGGCGGAGGAGGCGTTGCACATGCCGCCAAGGCAGCCACGCTAATCGCGACTATTGCCATCCTCATCTTAACCGGTTTCTTTGCGCCCATTGCTCTACTCTCCGAAATCACGGCACAGACTCTATCACATATCCTTTATCTGCGCTGAAGCAGCAGAGTTAACCCGTCATAAGGGCAAAGAAAATGCCCGGAGCTCTCTTCGAGCCCCGGGCAACGATGAACCGAGTCATTCCTGCGGTTATCCGCTCATGATCACTCGCGTGAACCCATGAAACGAAGCAGGAAGAGGAACATATTGATGAAGTCGAGGTAGAGGCTGAGCGCGCCAAGCACTACAGCCTTACCCGCCAATTCAGTACCACGATAATGACTATACTCTGTCTTCAAACGCTGCGTGTCATAAGCGGTAAGACCCGCAAAAATCAGCACACCGATAAAGCCAACCACGTAATAGAGCGTGGGAGACTGTAGCCAGATATTGATCAGCGAAGACACGATCAGGCCGATTACGCCCATGATCAGGAAGCTACCCCAGCCGGATAGATCCTTCTTTGTCGTGTATCCCCACAGGCTAAGACCAGCGAAGGCGGCAGCCGTTGCAAAGAAAGTCGAAGCGATCGACGCACCCGTATAAACCAGGAAGATAGTCGAAAGTGAAAGACCCATGAGCACCGCAAATCCCCAGAACATTGCCTGAAGCGTGGTCTTGCTGAAGCGGTTTGCGCCAAAGCTCATCGCAAACACAATCGCCAGTGGCGAAAGCATGACGATCCACATGAGCGGGCCGCTAGCAAACGAAATTGCAAGTCCTGAACGGGCAACCAGCAATGCCACGATACCCGTTAGCAATACACCTGAAGCCATATAGTTATAGATCGAGAGCATGTGCTTGCGCAGGCCCTCGTCAAAAGTAACGCGCCCGGCTAGCTCGCCGCTCGTCCGTGGGACCGAGCCGAAGCCCTGCTGCTGCGAGCGCTGGGTTTCGTTCCAATCAGCCATTTGTTTCCATCTCCATTTAGGGGCGCACCTCTCACGCCCATTGCGCGCAATATCGTAGTTCTTGCACTGATTTTCAAGCGAAACCGGATTGCAAAGCTTGCAACTAACGCGCTCTAGCCCTTCGCCGCTTGCGCCAGATCAGTGCCCCGATCACGCGTAGCCCTAAGCGTCTCAATAAGAAGTTGTTTTAAGGCGCTATCTCGATCGAGAATATCAAGCCCTTCCCGTGTCATTCCACCCGGGCTCGCTACGCGATCGGCCAGTACTGCAGGTGAAACTTCACCTTCCGCCGCAAGGCATGCCGCGCCTTCCACCATCTCGAGGGCCAGGTGCTGGGCCATTTCATCTGGCAAGCCCAGGTCGCGTGCTGCACCAGCCAATGCATCGATAAAGCGATAGACAAAGCCCGGACCCGACCCCGCGAGCGCGGTTACGAGGTCAAAATTGCTTTCATCATCAAGAAAGTGCGCCGAACCAAGCTGACCGAAAAATTTAACTGCTATTCGAAGCGCATCGGAATCCAACCCTTCACCCGCCAGGATTACCGGCGATTTACCGATCCGGGCTGCCAAGTTAGGCATGACCCGATAATGCGCTGCCGCGTTTGGGAAACTTTGCTGCAATTGTTCCACTTCAATCCCGGCAAGCAGCGAGAATAGCGGGGTCCCCTCCCCGACGATTGATTGCAATCCTGATGCGAGTTGGCCGAGTTGTTGCGGTTTGAATCCCAACAACACGGCATCGTGACCCATTTCTTCGGACGCTTCTCGCAACAGAGTGACGCCCTGGGGCACAGTCTCTAATGCTGGATCCAGGACGATAAACCTGCCGGGATCATTCCCCGCCGCGAGCCAGCCATCAAGCATGGCCCCGCCCATATTGCCGCAACCTACGATCAGCAGTCTTTCGAGAATCGCCATCTTACCTGCCCCGATTACACGTTCGCAGGACTAGGCTTCACCAGCAGCATCGACAAGAGAAGCGTCAAGCGCAGCCTTGGGATCCTTGTCACCCCAAAGCACGAATTGGAATGCCGGATAGAAACGGTCGCATTCCTCGATTGCAATCTCTGTAAGCGCTTGGGCCTGCCCAATGCTAAGCATGCCGTCGTCACCCAAGAGAGCACCATGTCGATAGAGAAGCACACTGCCATTCGACCAGATATCGAAATGGCCAAGCCACATTTGCTCATTCACCAGTGTGAGCAGTTCATAGGCTTGCGCATGCTTTTCCTTGGTTACCCGGATATCCGGCAAGCACAGCAACTGCAGGACGTTGTCACCCCCACGCCAAATTCCGCGTAGCTGGTACTTAGCCCAGCTACCCTGCACTTCTGCAGTCACTTCGTCGTCGGATATGATTTCGAACTGCCAACCGCGCGCCTCGAACAAGGCGGCCAGCATGTCTACCGGCGCAGCATCGTCATCCGCGGTCAGTTCCGGTTCGCGAGGTCTCATAGGGAAATCTTTAACCAAGTCATCGATGTGCTGGATGCCTCGTCCAACCATGAAATAGCAATGGAGCGCGGACGCGTGTCTGGGGAGAACTACGATCCCCTGTTTAAAGCCTGTGCAAAGATTAAGCCGGATTAACCACAACCTATTGTAACTTAATGATTTCCTGTCCCTTCGGACTTACATACATGAAGCTGTCCTGTCCCGCCCTTTTGAGCGCGTTGACCAATCTGTGCGCCTCACCGCGGGAGGCAACTGGTCCAGCGAGTAATCGATTGGATCGACCCCAGCGGACAACATGCCCACCATATCTTCCAAGCAAGTTGGGATTGTTGCGCTGGATGCGCCGCCAGTCAAACCTTAGCCGCGAGACGCTTCGGCCAGTCGCCACCTGGACCCAAACCCTGCTGGGGTGGACGACTGGAGGAGGTCTCTTCTCTCGCGGCGCCTCGATGGTCGAAATGTCAACCGACCTATCTGCTGCGTCAGGTGCAAGCGCAGCTTGTGCAGAGATATCGCCAAAAGCATCGGTCAACGACCCACTGCTTTCATCACCACTCCCTCCAAGCGGCTCGCCCACAGGCGCAAGTCGAATGTCCGCCTGGACCGCATCCAGCCCGCCAACTGCATATTGGACTATACGCGCATCGTCGCGGCCGATATCGGCCGCACGCGGGAAGCTTCCAAGATTGGCTGCTGCCGCCTGCTGCGCACGCGTGAGGCGCGACATATAGGCGAGATAGGGTGCAATTCGACTAGCCAGATCACGCGGCATAACCGCATTGGCTATTGAAACAGCCTTCGCCTCTTCACCCATTATCGCCAGGCCAAATGCCCGCACGCGATAGGCCGCGTAATCTTGCCGCTGCAGCATGGGCAGCAGCACTTGCTCAAACCCCTCTTTGTCGCCTGAGATCGCAAGGCTCAGTGCAAGACGCCGAGAAATTTCATCGTTCGGACCGCGCGCCAGCGCCATTCGGTAGCTTGCTTGTGCCTGCGAGTTATCGCCGACTAGGTCATACGCCAGTCCTCTATCGCCCGCCATTTGCTCGCTATCCGCTCCAGATTGCTCTGCATCTACGAAAAGTCGCAAAGATTCTATCGGGCGGCTCGAATGAAGGTACACTACAGCAAGACCCATCTTCGCTTCAGCATTGCCGGGCGAAAGTTCCTGCGCGCGACCATAAAAGCCCAAGGCAGCGTCCAAATCGTCTAACTGGATAGCTGCGTTGCCCGCTTCAATCAGTGCCACAACATCCTGCGGGTTACGCGCCAATTCATGTAAAGCAGTATTAAGCCGCTCTACTTCGCTCGATTGGGTAGGCTGCACTATCTCGCGATTAACTGCCTCTTGTGCGCTTACAGCTCCAAGCCCCGTGCAGGCGAGCAAAGCCAGGCCTGCAAGACGGAATAGGCGGCGCGCATGTCGCCAAGATGAAAATTCGAACCAAGCCATTGCTTCAGTTTCTTATCGCCCCATCCAACATGACTGGCACATGAAACATATCAAGCCCGCAACAAGGCAAGCCGCCTCAAAAAACGAAACCTGCTGCCTAACAGCTTGGTTGGTTACTGGTTATTCTGGCGACCTAGGAAACGCGGAATGCTGAGGGAAGAGCCCCCGTCTTCACCCTCGCCATTGTCATCTTCAGATTCATCGGAGCCACCGCCGCGCGAAAGGCTGGCCATCCGCTCGAACAAAGTGCTACCACCGGACGAACTAGGCGCAGCATCGCCGCCTCCGGCGCCACCCCCGGAACCGCCGCTGCCACCACCGCCC
>DMWU01000306.1:0-507 GCA_003483125.1 Erythrobacter sp.
AGCGAGCACGATGAGCGCGCGGAGTACGACGCAGCCGTACGTTCGAGTTGGATCGCCAACGAGTTGAAGCTCGTGCAGAATGCCCAGCCTGCCGTGGCTAAATATGGCGGCGATATCGGTACAGTGCTTGCCGGGGCCGATATGTGGATGCGAACTCTGAAGATCGGGCTTCCGATCAGCATGAAGCACCATCGTGACTATGAGACATTGCAGCGAGCGGACCTCTACAAGCCAATCGACTATCCCAAACCCGATGGTGAGATCAGCTTTGATCGACTTACTTCAGTGTCCTTTAGTTATACCAACCATGCCGAGGACCAGCCGGTGCATTTGCAGCTAGGCGACGCTGAGCTGCAGAAGGCAAGCGAACTTGGCGTCTTTGCCGGGCCCTCGACGCGTTATTGCCCGGCAGGTGTGTATGAGTGGCTAGAGGATGAAAATACTGGCGAGATGAATTTCCAGATCAACTCGCAGAACTGCGTCCACTGCAAGACTTGCGACATCAAG
>DMWU01000306.1:772-4462 GCA_003483125.1 Erythrobacter sp.
TGCAAGACTTGCGACATCAAGGACCCGAACCAGAACATCAATTGGGTCACGCCAGAAGGTGGTGGCGGCCCGAATTATCCCAACATGTGATGTAAGTTGTCGCTCACAGAAACCGCCTATGCCAAGATAAATCTCGCGCTTCATGTGCGTGAGCGGCGCGAGGATGGCTATCACGAGATCGAGACCTTATTCGCCTTCGTGGATCAAGGTGACAACTTGGTTGCGCGCTTTTCGCGAGAGGATCGACTGGCTGTGTCAGGAGAGTTTGCGGGCGCGCTGGACGATCCTTTCGATAACATCGTTGCGCGGACCCTCACTGCATTCCCGAGGGTCGAAGGGCTGGCGATCGAGCTGGAGAAGCGCCTACCTGTTGCGGCCGGACTGGGCGGTGGATCAGCCGATTCAGGTGCGGTAATTCGGCTGATCGAGCGCAGTCATGGGCTGCCTGGCGACTGGGAGGAGCGAGCCGCCAAACTAGGTGCAGATGTTCCGGCTTGCGTCGAGAGTGTCGCCTGCATTGGGCGCGGAACGGGTACAGAGCTTGAGCCGATCCAAAACGACCTTGCGCGCATGGCAGTGCTACTCGTGAATCCGCGCATACCCCTTGCTACAGGACCTGTCTTCTCCGCCTGGTCTGGCGAGGACGGTGGGGCTTTGCCGGATGGTTCTGCAAGAGATATCGCGCAGATGGGGCGAAACGATCTGCGTCCACCGGCAATCTCAATCTGTCCGCAAATTGGAATTGTCCTGCAAGCGCTAGCCGATACGAGAGCTTGGAAGGCCGAGATGTCAGGATCTGGTGCGACGTGCTTTGCACTATATGAAAGCAGCGGGGATCGTGATGCCGCGGCCCAGATAATCGCCGATCAGCATCCGGGCTGGTGGCAAATGAGCGGCCAGCTGCGATGATTTTGGAGCATCTCCCCTACCGCCAGATTGGAGAGTTCCAGCGAGGCGGAATCGTTTGCGTGGCCGATCACGCTTCCAATCACGTGCCGGAGGGCGTTGACTTGGGCATAGCCCCCGATTTGCTCGACTTGCATATTGCGGTTGATATCGGAGTAGAAGGGATCGCCGACCGGATGGCACGGCGCTTCAATATTCCCGCGCATCTTGGCACTGTCAGCCGCCTAGTGTGCGATCTTCATCGCGAGGAGGATCATTCGCATTTGGTGCCCACCACCAGTGATGGTCATCTGATTCCTGGAAATATCGGCGCAGATATCGAAAGAAGGATTGAGGCGCATCATAAGCCTTATCACGATGCGCTCGAAACGCTGCTGGATCAGATACAGCCTCAACTGATCCTATCGCTACACAGCTTCACTCCGAAACTTAGGTCGCGTGAGGAAGCCCGTCCCTGGGAAGTGGCGCTGCTCTATAACGAAGATGATCGTGCGGCTCGTCACGCTATCCGTTTCTTCGATGAAATGGGCATGGTTGTAGGCGAAAATGAGCCATATTCCGGTAGCGAGCTTAATGCGACGATGAACCGCCATGCAGAGGCACATGGCCGTCCTTACCTGTTTATCGAAGTAAGGCAGGATTTGATCATGACGCGAGCTGAACAGTCGCGCTGGGCAGCTGTAATTGCGGATGTCGCCGGCCGGGTTTCGGAGGCGCTGAAAGCCTAGCTTTTACCGACACGCGAAATTCGCGCTTTCGCATGGTTCGATCTACTGTTTGAAGTTAAGGGCAAACATGCCGTATGCATACGGCTGACAATCGGAGTATTCAGATGCCCGCCTATCGTTGCCGAACCACGACCCATGGCCGCAACATGGCCGGTGCGCGCGGATTGTGGCGTGCTACGGGTATGAAAGACGGTGATTTCGGCAAGCCGATCATCGCCGTTGTGAACAGTTTTACGCAGTTTGTACCGGGCCATGTGCACCTGAAAGATCTGGGGCAAATGGTCGCGCGCGAAATCGAGGCTGCCGGTGGTGTAGCGAAAGAGTTTAACACCATAGCAGTCGATGACGGCATCGCCATGGGGCATGATGGCATGCTCTATTCCCTGCCTAGTCGCGATCTTATAGCCGATAGCGTCGAGTATATGGTCAATGCCCATTGCGCTGACGCGATGGTGTGCATTTCCAATTGCGACAAGATTACGCCAGGCATGTTGATGGCTGCCATGCGGCTCAACGTCCCTGCAGTGTTTGTCTCTGGCGGGCCGATGGAGGCCGGCAAGGTCGTAATCAAGGGTAAGGAGCATGCTCTCGACCTGGTCGATGCAATGGTGGCAGCGGCTGACGAGTCTTTTTCAGACGAAGAGGTCACCGAAATTGAGCGTTCGGCATGCCCAACTTGTGGTTCATGTTCTGGAATGTTCACCGCCAATTCGATGAATTGCCTGACCGAGGCACTTGGCTTCTCGCTTCCTGGAAATGGATCGATGCTTGCAACCCATGCAGACCGCGAAGGGCTGTTTCGCAGGGCAGGGCGGCTGATTGTTACGTTGGCCAAGCGTTACTATGACGAAGACGATGAGAGTGTCTTGCCGCGCTCTATCGCCAGTTATGCGGCATTCGAGAATGCGATGTCGCTCGATATCGCGATGGGCGGATCTACCAACACCGTGTTGCATTTGCTTGCAGCCGCGCATGAAGCGGGCGTCGATTTTACTATGAAGGATATTGACCGCCTCAGCCGCAAGGTACCCTGCCTGAGCAAAGTCGCGCCTGCCAAGAGCGATGTTCACATGGAAGATGTTCATCGGGCAGGCGGTATATTCGCCATTCTAGGTGAGCTTGATCGGGCCGGCTAGCTCAACACTGCATTGCCAACTGTGCATAGCCCAACCTTGGCCGATGCGCTTGACGACTGGGATGTCGGTCGCACCCAGAACAACAAGGTGCATGAATTTTTCGCGGCAGCCCCGGGCGGTGTTCCGACCCAGACCGCCTTCAGCCAATCGCGTCGCTGGAAGGATCTGGACCTTGATCGAGAGACCGGTGTTATCCGCAGTGCGGAGAACGCATTCAGTCAGGACGGAGGGCTTGCCGTACTTTACGGAAACATCGCGCGCGATGGTTGCATCGTAAAAACGGCAGGCGTTGATGAAAGCATCCTGACATTCTCCGGCCCGGCGAAGGTTTATGAGAGCCAAGACGCAGCAGTAGATGCGATCTTGGGTCATCAGGTGGTTGCAGGCGACGTCGTCGTGATCCGATATGAGGGGCCTCGCGGCGGGCCTGGCATGCAGGAAATGCTTTACCCGACCAGTTATCTCAAGTCGAAGGGGCTGGGCGCGGCATGCGCTCTTCTAACCGATGGTCGCTTCTCTGGCGGAACCTCGGGTCTTTCCATTGGGCACGTATCGCCCGAAGCAGGGGAAGGCGGAGAAATCGCCTTGGTCCAAGATGGTGACCTGATTGAAATCGATATTCCTGGCCGGACAATCTCGCTCAAGATTCCTGACGAAGAACTCGAGGATAGGCGCACAGCGCAAGCTGCGAAGGGATTCGCGCCGGCTGAGCCGCGTGAAAGAAAGATTTCGCCTGCTCTCAGAGCTTATGCTGCAATGACAACGTCTGCTGCACGCGGTGCCATCCGCGACATTTCCCAATTGGGGCGTGGCTAGGCGTGCTTTCCACCCAGGTCCTGACCGTTGCCCAGATGCAGGCTGCAGAGCAGGCCCTGATTGACGCAGGAACCAGTGTTGACGAGTTGATGCAGATCGCCGGT
>DMWU01000065.1 GCA_003483125.1 Erythrobacter sp.
CCGCATTTCGCGCTTGTATGGCTGGGCATGGGCGGCGACGGCCATATCGCTTCGCTTTTTCCCAATACCGATCCCAAGGCGGACGATACCCGGCTGCTTCGCAGGCTTACCCCCGACCCTCTGCCGCCAGAGGCACCTTTTGACAGGATCACGCTGACCATTCCGGCCCTTCTCAAAAGCGACGCGCTGTTGTTCACGCTTGGCGGCTCGATGGAAAAGCGCGCGCTATTCGAGGCCGCATCGCGCGGCGAGAATGATTTGCCGATCGCCCGGCTTCTTTCTGCAGCGAACGCGCAGGTGGCATGTTTCGCCTGATCCCTGCGCCATTGCACCGACTTGCCCTGCGCCTGGCGTTTCCTTTGCGGCATAAATGGCGGCAATGGCGGGCCATGCCGCTAAATGGCTGCTCGATTGTGGTTACGGATCTTTCGGGCGCGATACTGATGCTGCGCCATCATTATGGGTCGCAAAACTGGTCGCTTCCGGGAGGGGGTGTAAAACGCGGTGAAGATGCTGAAGCTGCGGCCTTGCGCGAATTGAAAGAGGAAGTCGGGATAGACGCGGAACAGCTGAGACTTGTCGAAGTGATCGAGGATGAAGTTTCAGGCTCGCCCCATATCTGCCACCTTTTCACGGTCACCTGCGACCAGCACCCTGTAGCGGACAATCGCGAGATTGCAGAGGCGAAGTTCTTCCCCGCCCATTCGTTACCGGAACCGATGTCGAGCCAGGCAAGGACACGGCTTCGAGCGTGGCGCGAGTGGCGCCAAGAGGGAAACTAGAGCAGCGAGAGCTGAGGGTCGTCGCCCTTCGCTTTTTCGCTCGAGCTTTCGCCTTCCATATTGGAAAGCCCCAGCCCCATCAGGCGGATGGGCAAAGGCAATGGCAACGTCTGGTCAAGCAATTCGCTGGCGAGCCGCGCGAATTGCTTCTTGTCCTCAATATAGTGTCCTGCAGATCGCGATCGGGTGATGAGCCGGAAATCCGAATAACGCATTTTCAGCGTCACAGTGCGGCCGCGCGACTTGGACTTCTCGATCCGCCTCCAAACGGTGTCGACAATATCGTCGAGCACTTCACGCAATCGTTGACCGGATGAGATATCTTCATTGAAAGTACGCTCGCCACTAACGGACTTGCGGCTTCGATGGGCGCTGACCCGACGAAGGTCGATCCCACGCGCTGCGCGATATAGATATCCCGCAAAGCTGCCGAAATGCTGGCGCAGGAATTCAATATCCTTGGCAGCAAGATCTGCGCCGGTCTGGATTCCAAGCTTGGCCATTTTCTCTGCGCCTTTTGGACCGACCCCATGAAATCGCCGCACGGGGAGGTTGGCGACGAAGTCCGCGCCCTGCCCGGGCCGAATGACACAAAGTCCGTCCGGCTTGTTCTGGTCGCTTGCCAGCTTGGCCAGAAACTTATTGTAAGAGACGCCGGCACTCGCGGTCAGCTTTGTCTTGGCCTTGATTTCTTGCCGGATCAGCTCGGCGATGCGCGTGGCGGAGCCGATACCCAGCAAGTCGTCGGTCACATCGAGATAGGCTTCATCCAGGCTCAGCGGCTCGATATGCGGAGTATAGTGGGCAAAGATCGCGCGGATCTGACGCGATGCTTCTTTGTAGGCATCGAAGCGGTGGCGCACGAAGATGAGATCGGGGCAGAGCCTCTTTGCCGTGACGGACGGCATCGCGCTGCGCACGCCGAACTTACGTGCTTCATAGCTGGCGGCGGCCACCACGCCGCGCCCGCCCGATCCACCAACGGCAACCGGCTTGCCGCGCAATTCGGGATTGTCCCGTTGCTCTACGCTCGCAAAAAAAGCGTCCATATCGACATGGATGATCTTGCGCAGTCCATCGCCGGCCTCTCCATCTTCATCCTTGGCTGGTGCTTCATTTGCCATGCCGAGTAGATAGGGATTGCTGATCAGAAGCGGAACCATTAAGGACGCGAAGAACACAACCTATTGAAATTCGCGCTTCCATTCAGCTGCATCTGCGCGCAAGGAATGGTGATGAGCGAAACCGGGGGCAAACCACGATCCCATTTGGGCGAGCGCGAACTGATCGTGCTGATGGCGCTGCTGATGAGCCTGCAGGCCTTTGGCATCGATTCCATGCTGCCTGCGATCGGAGTGATGGCAGATGAATTGGGCGCGGCGGGTAATGATCGCCAATATGTGATCAGCGCCTATTTCCTGGGGGCCGGTATCGGCGCCTTCTTCCCCGGTGCCTTTGCAGACCGGTTTGGTCGTAGGCCGGTGCTGTTCGTTGGCCTCGTTTCCTATGTTGTGCTCTCGCTAGCCTGCTCGATGGTCTCCGATTTCACCACGCTGCTTGTGTTGCGACTGGTGCAGGGGATTGCCTGTGCAGGGCTGAGCGTTGTCCCCACTGCGATAGTGCGTGACCGTGTAGGCGGAGATCGCATGGCCAAGATGATGAGCTTGATCATCATGATATTCCTGGCGGTGCCCGTTTTCGCCCCAGCGATCGGCCAGCTGATCCTGCTGTTTGCCGATTGGCGCGCGATATTTGATGCCATGGCGATCATGGGTGCGCTGGTTGGCCTGTGGGTCTGGTTCCGCCTACCCGAAAGCCTGACGGAAGAGAATGTGCAGCAGCTCGCACCGCGCGTAATCCTAGGCAATATGGCCCAAGCCCTCTCAAACCGTGTTGCGGTCGGCTATGTCATTGGCAGCGCGTTGGTGTTTGGTTCGCTCTTCGGTTTCCTCAATTCATCGCAGCAACTGATCAGCGAGAGCTTTGGTGCGGGCGATTATTTCGCTCTGATCTTCGGCGGCGCGGTGATGGGCATGGTCGTCTCTAGCTTCACCAATTCCCGCATCGTCGAGAAATTTGGCGCGCGACGCGTTAGCCACACGGCATTGTTCGGGTTCCTGGCGGCCAGCATGGCGCAAGCGATCCTTGCTGGCAGGGGCGGCCAGACCTTGTGGGAGTTCGTCCCGCTTCTGGCGCTGAATATGACCATGCTGGGTTTTGTTGGTGCCAATTTCAGCTCAATCGCGATGCAGCCCTTTCAACATATTGCGGGCGCTGCATCCTCCGCGCAAACCAGCCTGCGTATGGTAACCGGTGCCGTGTTGGGCGCGCTCATTGGCCAGGCTTATGATGGAACGGCATTTCCGCTGGGCGTCGCGATGACCCTGTGCGCGGTAACTGCATTGGCGCTGGTGCTGTATAGTGAGCGCGGCAAGCTGTTCCGTCGCCCAGGAGAGGCACGGAAATATATGTTACTACACGATATTATGCGGCCTTGATTTGGGCGCTAATGCTTCGCTACTTGAGCGCGAAAACGGCCCGCAGGGCCGCAAGGGCGACCGCCCGCCCGCAGCGATGCGACCTTTAGGTCGCGTGAGCGAGGAAATCGCACGCCGGAGGGCGTGCGGAAATCAAGATGCCAACTTTCGCCACGCCAGCTCGGCAAATTCGCATAGTAGTGGCCGCGTATCGCGCGGATCGATAATGTCCTCGACATTAAACATTTCGGCACTGCGGAAGGGCGAAGTGACCTTATCAAGCCTCTCACGGATTGCCTCCAGCGTAGCTTCAGGATCGTCGCTCGCTTCCAGCTCCGACTTGTAGGCTACTTCGAGCCCGCCAGCGATAGGCAACGAGCCCCAATCGCCGCTAGGCCAGCAATAGCGATACTGGAACTTGTCCGCATTGCTCATCGCGCTGCCGGCAATACCATAGGCGCGGCGCATAACGATTGAGGCAAGCGGGACGCTGGCTTTGTAAACGGCATTCATGGCTTGCACGCCATAGCGGATCGTGCCTGCCATCTCCGCCTCGCGCCCGATCATGAATCCGGGATTGTCGACGAGGTGAACGATGGGCAGGCGGAACTGGTCGGCCAGTTTGACGAAGCGTTCTACCTTCTCGCTCGTCTTGGCGTCCCAAGATCCGCCCAGGAAGCTGGGGTCGCTAGCCAATACGGCGACCGGCCAACCATCCAGGCGGGCAAGTGCGGTAATTGCGGCCCGGCCCCACATACGGCCAATCTCGAACACGGTGCCGCGATCGAACACCATATCCATTGCCTGTCGCATGGAATAAACCTGCTTCGGGTTGCGCGGGACGAGGCTGAGCAATTCTTCCTCGCGCCGATGCACTGGGTCGAGGCAGTTTGAACGGCGCGCCAATTGGCCGACATGTTCGGGCATGAAGCTAAGGAAATGCCGCGCGCGGGCGAATGCCTCTTCCTCGCTCGCTACCTCGTCATCGACCACGCCATTGCGGGTGTGAATGTCTGAACCGCCGAGCGATTCCTTGGCTTCCTGATGGCTGGCAGAGCCATCTTTGTAGGCATCGCCCAAGGCATCCACCACGGCAGGACCAGCAGCGAATATTTGCGAGAGCCCGCGCACCATGATCGAATAATGGCTGGCGACTATACGCGCTGCGCCAAGGCCAGCGGTTGGGCCGAGGGCAAGTGCCACAACGGGAACTGTGTCGAGATTCTCAACCACATCGCCCCAGCCGGGGACTGCGGGAATATAGGTCGCGCCGATCTGTTCCAGCGTCTTGACCGAGCCGCCACCACCCGTGCCATCGATCATGCGGATCATAGGCAGTTTCAGCTCATGCGCCATCTGCTCGGCCTGAACCATCTTGCGCTTGATCCCGGCATCTGCCGCGCCGCCGCGAATGGTGAAGTCATCTGCGGTGGCGACTACTGGCCGGCCGTTGATCGTGGCCTTGCCGAACAGGAATGGGGCGGGGAGGACACTCTCCAAATCGCCCTTTTCATCGTAGGTGCCTTTGCCCGCAATCTTGCCGATTTCGTGGAATGAGCCATCATCAACAAGTGCGGCGAGCCTTGCGCGCGCATCCATCTTGCCTCGGCCATGCTGGCGCGCGACCTTCTCCTCGCCGCCCATTTTCTCGGCGAGCGCCTCGCGCTGGCGTAGTTCCTCGAGTTCCTTCTCCCAGCTCATTCTTCGGTAGGCTCCACGACTGCCAGCAGCGCTTCGACCTGCACCTGCGCCCCCGCGCTTGCGGAAAGCTCTGTCACTGTGCCGTCGAAAGGCGCCGTGAGCGCATGTTCCATCTTCATCGCCTCCAGTACCATTAGGCGCTGGCCCGCCGTTACCGTATCACCATCCTTGACGTCGACCGCGATGACCTTGCCCGGCATCGGAGCGATGATGTCGCCATCATGCGCGTGGTGATGGCCAGCGCCGCGTGTTTCCAAAGCAAATGCAAATGCCTTACCCCCAGAGAACACGACTATTCGCCCTTGATGAACCGCTCCAGTTGCAGCGATGCCGAAATCGGCCTGGCCGACATCTACAGTTCGTATCTCGCCATCGAATTCGAGTGTCGCCCTCAATTGAGCAGGTGCATTGAGCCGTAAACCGACTGGCCGAAGATCAAGATCAATAGTGGAATCTTCAAACGCAAAGGCTGCTGCTGCGTACCAAATCGCGTCATCAGGAGTGGGATCCGGAATCAGGATGTCAATCTTACGCTCAATGAAACCTGTATCAATTGCCCCACGATCAAAATCTTCATCGTCGAGTGCCCTAGCCAAGAAAGCTGCGTTGGTCTTTACCGGCCAAATCTCGGCCTCCTCGGTGATAAGGGTGAGTTCGTCGATTGCCTCAACCCGGTTGTGGCCCCAGGCGACAAGTTTAGCTATCATCGGGTCATAGAATGGTGAAATGGAGTCTCCTTCTTCGACCCCGGTTTCTATTCGTCCGACACTACCTAGAGTGAGATGCTCCAACTGCCCTGTGCTCGGCAGAAATCCTTTCGCTGGATCCTCTGCATAGAGGCGCGCTTCGATAGCGTGGCCGTTGATCGAAAGCTCATCCTGCTTGAGTGGGATTGGTTCGCCGCTAGCAATGCGCAGCTGCCATTTGACAAGGTCAACGCCGGTGATCTCTTCGGTCACAGGATGTTCGACCTGCAGCCGTGTGTTCATCTCCATGAAGAAGATACGGTCGGCACGCAGTCCCTCTGAAGCATCGGCGATAAACTCAATCGTGCCAGCACCTTCATAATTCACCGCCTTGGCGGCGCGTACGGCTGCGGCACAAATTTCCTCGCGTGTTGCCTCATCCATGCCCGGCGCTGGCGCTTCCTCGATCACCTTCTGGTGGCGACGTTGGAGCGAGCAATCGCGTTCAAACAGATGGACGACATTGCCATGGCTGTCGCCAAAGATCTGCACCTCGATATGGCGCGGTGAAGTGATCCATTTCTCCAGCAATACCTCGTCATTCGAGAAGCTGGCCTTGGCCTCGCGTCGGCAGCTTTCGAGATCAGCCTCGAAATTCTCCGCTTTGTCGACCTTGCGCATGCCCTTGCCGCCGCCGCCAGCAACTGCCTTGATCAGCACGGGATAGCCGATCGCGTCAGCCTCTTTCTTCAGGCGCTTTACCGACTGGTCTTCACCCAGGTAGCCAGGCGTCACAGGCACGCCCGCATCCATCATCAATTGCTTGGCTGCATCTTTCAGACCCATCGCCTCAATGCTTTCGGGCTTAGGGCCGACCCAGATCAGGCCAGCGTCAATCACGGCCCGCGCGAAATCGGCATTCTCTGAAAGGAAGCCATAGCCCGGGTGGATTGCCTCTGCGCCGGTTTCCTTGGCCGCGGCGATGATCTTCTCGCCCACCAGATAGCTTTCAGCGGCTGGCGAAGGGCCGATATGCACGGCCTCGTCCGCGCTGCGTGTATGCAGCGCCTTGGCATCGGCATCGGAATAGACTGCGACGGTCGCAATACCCATCTCGTGCGCAGTGCGCATGATGCGGCAGGCAATCTCGCCTCGATTAGCAATCAGTAACTTCGTGATCATTGGCTTAGAATCACCGCCCCTCCGGACATTCATTTGGTTCGACAGTGTACATGAGGGAGGCAATTTTCCATTTGCCTTCAATTCGCACAAGGTCAAACACGTCGATCCCACAATGGGTCCGTTTGCCATTATAGTCGAAGCTGTAGGGCATCCATGCGACTGCGATGTCACGATGGACCAAGACCGTGGGATCCCAGTAAACCTCGTAAAGTGCACCCTCCTGCGATTGGATGCTTTCCCAAACATCGGTGAAGGTACGCTCGCGATACGGTGGGCGTCCCTCCGCAAAGCTCGCGACACGGACATAGCCTGCGTCGGTCATTACTGCACGCATCCCTTCAGCGTCCTTGGTGTTCAAGGCCTCGAAAAAACGGTCAATCGTTTCGAGCACTTCTGCATTGCTGTTGTCTTGCGCAATGGCCGCCGGATTGGCGCTGAGACTTGCCAGTATAAGCAGGAAGATTGCGAGCAATCTCATCATCTTTCTCCAAAAAATTTGATGAATTGCTACGCGTTGGCGATGCCGCCCGCAAGCACGAGGTGGCCTATAGGTCCTCCGCCTTCATACGAAAGATTGGCGTATGCGGCTGGTAGCTCTCCATCTTGCCAAGGAGATCTTCAAGCTTGTCGGCATGGATCAGGATGCTCTGGTGGGCAGGGCGGACAAAGCCGACTGCGCTCATCTTGGCATTGAACGCGATGAGGTCGTCATAGAAGCCAAAGGCGTTGAGCAGGCCAACGGGCTTGGTGTGATAGCCAAGCTGGGCCCAACTAACCGCTTCCCATAATTCATCCATCGTGCCTACGCCGCCGGGAATGGTAATGAAGCCGTCTGACAGGTCGGTGAAGCGCTGTTTGCGCTCATGCATGCCCGTTACGGTATAGAGCTCTGTGCAATCATGGTTTGCGACTTCGCTATTGGCCAATGCCTCCGGAATAACGCCGATCACTTCGCCGCCCGCCTGCAATGCACCCGATGCAACCGCGCCCATCAGGCCCAGCCTGCCGCCGCCATAGACTAGGCCGATATTGCGCGCGGCCAGCGCCATGCCTACCTGGCGGGCAAGTTCTATGTAGCGTGGGTCTTGAGGGCTTGCTGAGCCACAATAGACTGCCAGGCGTTTCATCTAGCTTTCTCCAAATCCTTCAACATCAGTCCTGCGGTCACTTTCGCGCCCTGTATTACCGCTGATACGCCCGCACCGGGATGCGTGCCTGCACCCACGAGGTAAAGGTTTTCAATTCCTTCGTCGCGATTGTGCGGGCGGAAATAGCCGCTTTGCGTCATGCCGCTTCCGAGGCTGAACGCACTACCCAAATATGCGTTTAAATCCATCGCAAAATCGCGCGGCGTGTAAGAAAATTTGGTGACGATGCGTTCATGGATGTCGGGGATCAGTCGCCTGCTCACCTCGTCAAGGACACGTTGTTCGAGCATGGGGCCGATTGCTTCCCAGTCGAGCGCAAGCTTGCCCATATTGGCGACGGGCACCATTGCATAAAAGGTGCTCTTGCCATCCGGCGCCATGGCGGGATCGGTGACAGTGGGATGGTGGAGGTAGATAAGGAAATCGGCAGGCAAGACGCCGTGTTGGTAAATATCCTCAATCAATCCCTGATATCGCGGGCCGAACAGCACCGAATGATGGGGTATACCCGGCCAAGCGCCTTCGATCCCGAAATGGGCAATGAACAATGACGGGCTGAATTCCTTGCGCGAAAGGGTGCGCGCATAATCCCCGCCACGCTTTGTGTGGGCCAAGAGATCGCGATAGCAATGTATCAAGTCGGTGTTTGATGCGACCGCATCGAACCGTTCCTGCCAGCCGCTCTGCGATTCAACCTCTGTTGCGTACTTGCCCATCGTATGAATACGCACCGCGGGGTCGTGCAGCCTGATTGTGCCGCCAATCCGTTCAAAATGCCGTACCATCGCCGAAATCAGCTTGCCGGTGCCGCCGCGCGGCCACCAAATACCATTGTCGCGCTCTTGCTTGATATATTGGAGAGCCATGGCGCCCTGCGCCATGGGATTGCCGCCGGCTAGCAGAGCGCGGCTGCTGAACGCCTGGCGCAGCTTTTCATCCTCGATATGCTTGGAAACGGACTTGTAGCAGCTGCGCCATGCCTGCCTTCGCGCCAATGCGGGCGTGGATTTAAGTGCAGTTCTGAGGTCGAAAGGGCCTGCCTTCTCTATCCCGTGTCGCTGCAATTCGAGCAGTTCCGCCGAATACTCCAGCAAATGTTCAAAGCCGGTGACGTCGACCGGATTGATCTTGGCGAGTTCGGCAGACAGAACCTCCGCATCGCCGGAATAGTCGAAACTGGTGCCGTCTTCCCAATGAAACCGGCAATAGGGCGAAACAGGCATGAGCTCGACGTCCTGTGCGAGGTCTTGCCCGGATTCCCGCCATAATTCGCGCAACGCACCGGGATCGCTGATCATTGTAGGTCCGGCATCGAAGGTGAATCCCTCGCGTTTCCAGTAATATGCCTGGCCACCTGGCTTGTCCCGCGCTTCGAGAATAGTGGTCGCGATTCCCGCCGATTGCAGTCTTATTGCCAGCGCAAGTCCGCCAAATCCCGCGCCGATCACGCATGCACGGCGCCCGGCATAGCGGGCCGGGTCGACGACCCTTCCTTCTGCGGAGAGATGCGGATTGAGCCGCGGGTTTTCGGTATTTTCGCTCATCCTGCCAATGCACTAAGCGAGCTTGGGGAAAGGGGCAATCGGCTGGCGCTGTAATTATGGACGGTTGCACTGAAATCATTTTGCCAGCATCACGCGTGCAAAGGAGAGAGAACCTATGCGCTTAAAGGGATTCCTGGCAGCGGCAGCTGCGTTAGTCGCCAGTCCTGTCCTGGCCGATACCACCATCATCCATGCCAGTTCGGTGATTCCCGATGCCAGCGGCGAGGCGAGCGGGCCTGCGACGATTACGATCACCGACGGCCAGATCGTAAGTATTGATGATGGTTGGTTGCCCACGCCGAAGGGCGCGACCATGGTCTATCTGGAAGGCAAGACAGTCTTGCCGGGCATGATCGACTTGCACACGCATTTGTCTGGCGATCCCAGCGGTGAATTCTGGCGCTATGCGGTCAATTCACCCGAATGGTACACATTGGTGGGGGCGAAGAACGCTAGGCTGACCGCCTTGGCAGGCTTCACTACTGTTCGTGACCTTGGCTCGCGTACAGACCAGGTTACGCAATCGTTGCGTCGCGCAACCCAGGACGGTTTGGTGCCGGGGCCACGCATCATCACAAGCGCGCGGACCATCTCGATCGTTGGTGGCCACGGGCAGCAAAATAATGGATTTAATCGCAAGGCTGGCGAGGCGCTTGATTCAGGCTTTACCTGTACAGGCCCCGTCGAATGTGCGGAGAAGGTGCGCTTTGCCTCAAAATACGGCGCTGACCTGATCAAAATCACCGCCACGGGCGGCGTTCTCAGCCAGCAGGGACGCGGGTTGGAGGCGCATTTCTCCGATGAGGAAATGCGCGCAATTGTCGAAACGGCTGAATCGCTGGGGCTCAAGGTAGCGGCACACGCTCATGGTGCACGTGGTATCGAGGCGGCGGCACGTGCCGGTGTCCATACGATCGAGCACGGCACTTATATTGATGAGGCAGCAGCCAATGCCATGCGCGAAAACGGCACGACATTGGTGCCCACACTTATGGCCTTCCAGGGGATCAAGGATAACCTCGGCAAGGGCTTTTATACCCCCGTTGTCGAGGAAAAGATTCGTGCAGTTAGTGCCTATGCGGAGACGATTGTTGAGCGTGCACGCCAATGGGGTGTAAAAATCGCCTTTGGTACCGATGCGGGTGTGTTCCCGCACGGCGAAAATGCGGGTGAGCTCGCGCTGATGCGCAATGCTGGAATGTCAGACCGTGAAGTACTGGCTAGCGCGACAACTGACGCTGCGGCGATACTCGGCATGGAAGGTGAAATCGGGCGGCTTGCTGCAGGCTATTCAGCCGACATCATCGCGGTTGAGGGCAATCCTCTGAGCGATGTGACTGTGCTGGAAAATGTCGATTGGGTAATGGTCCGTGGGCGCGTTATCGAGTGAGGACAGCGCTTTTCGTAATTGCTGGCGCTCTGGCCATTTCCTCGCTGCCGGTCGCCGCGCAAGAGCCATGCAAAGTTGAATTGCTGGTATTGGGTGCCGGTCAAGATGCCGGCGCTCCGCAAATTGGCAATGCTGGTGATGAGGGGCCGCGCCTGCTGCCCTCTTCAATCGCTCTGATCGATCGTGAGGAGGGCAAGCGTTACCTTTTCGATGCAAGTCCCGCGATAACAGAGCAGCTGGCACTGTTCGATAGTGTCGAGCCACCTGCGCCGGGTTCCGAGGGGCGACTGGGGCTGGACGGTGTGTTCCTCACCCATGCGCATATGGGGCACTATCTGGGCCTTGCATGGCTTGGGTTTGAAGCTGCCGATCCCAAGGACATTCCTGTCTACGCCATGCCGCGTATGGCTGAATTCCTGCGAACCAATGGGCCGTGGAGCCAGCTGGTCGAATTTGGGAACATCGAGCTTGTTAGTCTGCCTGCAAGTGATGGGTTACAGGCGGTCGCAATATCGCCGGAACTGGTCGTCGTGCACCTACCCGTCCCGCATCGTGACGAGTTTTCCGAAACGGTTGGACTGGGCATAATCACTCCTGAAATGAAGGCGCTTTATTTGCCTGATCTCGATAGCTGGGCGGAGTTGCAGGAGATGGGGGGTGGATCGCTGCAGGAATTCGTCGATTATTACGACTACCTCTTCATTGATGCGACATTCTGGGATGATAACGAGCTGGGACGCGACATGTCGGCAATTCCGCACCCGCGTGTGAAAGCGACAATGGACAGTTTGCAGGATCTTTCGGCAGATCAGCGCGCAAAGGTCCATTTCATTCATTACAATCACAGTAACCCGATCCGCGATCCGCAAAGTGCAGAAAGCGCTGAAGTGGCGAAAAGGGGCTTCAATATCGCCCGGCGGGGCATGCGCCTGTGCCTCGACAGCCCAGATTCTTAGAATACCCCTATCGAGCTGGGATAGCCGTTCATCGCCTAGTGCTTGTTCCCTGCCATGGCCGAAACTAGGTCGGCATTCTGAAATTTAATGTCAATGCAGGGATAGATCATGACTTTTACGCGTATCGCATTGCTGGCGACGGCCACATTCTCGCTCGCTTCAAGCCCGGCGCTTGCCGATCATCACGGTGGCGAATCTACCACAGCAACTGCCAGCGCCGAGCAGGCTGAAGGCGAAAAGCTACGCGCCTTGTTTGCGGATGCGGATGCGCGCGGCCTCGACCTCAGTCCGGTTGGACGGCTGTTCCGCGGCGATGATAGCCAGGCGGATCGCCTGGGCGATTTTCTCACTGATGGCCTGTTCCTGGCAGGTCGTACCGATACGCAGCTTAACCTTGCGCTTCTTTCGCAGATCGACCGCAGCAAGCTGAACGCTACCGATCAGCTGGCCTACGATGTGTTCAAATATAATGAGGAACAATCGCTAAAGGGCGCGAGTGATGAAATCCGCGCGTTAACCGAGGTGCGCCCGGTGAACCATTTCAGCGGGTTCCACACCTTCTATCCCAATTTCGCGAGCGGCAAGGGTGCCGCCCCATTCAGGACGCTTAAGAACTACGAAGACAACCTCTCGCGCCATGACGACTATATTGTCATCGGCGACCGGGCGATCAAGCGTTTCCGAGAAGGCATGGATAGCGGCGTTTTCGAAACCAAGTTGACTATCGGCAATGTGATTGAGCAGCTTACGATCCAGATCGAGATCCCTATCGAAGAATCCCAGTTCATGAGGCCGGTCAGCATGTTCCCTGAAGACTTCTCCGAAGAAGATAGGGAACGTTTGACCGCGGCCTATCGCGCAAAGACCGAAGAGATTTACGCCGCGCATGAGCGCATGCGTGACTTCCTGCGCGATGAATATATTGCGGTAGCGCGTGATAGCGTTGGCCTATCGCAGATGAAGGGCGGCGACACACTATATCAATTGCTGATCGAGCAAACGACGACTCTGCCCCTGACTGCCGATTACATTCACGAACTGGGCCTTAGCGAGGTCGCCCGCGTGAAGGGCGAGTTGGAGAAGCTTAAAAAGGAAGTGGGTTTCGAAGGCACGCTGACCGAGTTCTTCGATTATGTCCGCACCGATGCGCAGTTCAAGCCTGAGAGCCGCGAGGCGCTGACGCAAAGCTATTACGATATCGGCAAAGAGGTTGATGAGCGAATTGGTGAGTATTTCTCGCTCATGCCAAAGTCGGAGCTAGAAATCCGTCCCTATGATCCAGCGATCGAACAGTTCAGTGCCGGTGGCTCATACCAGGCCGGCACACCCGACGGCTCGCGTCCAGGCGTGTTCTATTTCAATGCCTATGACCTGCCCAGCCGCCTGACGACCGGCAATGTCACGCTGTACCTGCATGAAGGCGCGCCGGGTCATCACTTCCAGATCAGCCTTGCGCGCGAGAATGAGGCTTTGCCTGCATTCATGCGTTTTGGCGGTACCACCGCCTTCGTCGAAGGCTGGGCGCTCTATGCAGAGACTCTAGGCTATGAAATGGGCTTCTTCGAAGATCCCTGGAACCGCTATGGCACGCTGCAGGACGAGCAAATGCGTGCCATGCGCCTAGTGGTTGATACGGGGCTTCATGCCAAGGGCTGGACCCGCGAACAGGCTATTGATTTCATGCTGGAAAATTCAGGTATGACCCGCACGGAAGTGGTATCCGAAGTGGAACGCTACATTGCGATCCCTAGCCAGGCACTGGCTTACAAGATCGGCGCGCTCAAGATCCAAGAACTGCGCCAGCGTGCCTCGGATACGTTGGGCGACGATTTCGATATGAAGGAATTCCACGCCCAGGTGCTGGGTACTGGCGGCCTGCCTCTAGCGGTACTCGAGCAGAAGATTGACCGCTGGATTGCCTCACAGCAGGGCGGCTAAGCGCACCAACGAATTTTGTTGATGGGCAGGCCCTGCTCGATACGGCAGGTGCCTGCCCATGACTGATGACAT
>DMWU01000101.1:0-2128 GCA_003483125.1 Erythrobacter sp.
TCGCTCCACTTCGCCCCGGCTCGATCTGGAAATTGCCCCTCATCCTCTTGATTGGCGTTGCGCTCTATCTCGGCAATTCGGCTTATGAGGGCGGGAATCTCTCGGGCGCTGCATTGGGCATTTCGGCCGTAGCCGGGGAGTCAGAGCTAGTCTTTACTGGCTCGGTCATCAGCATTTCTTTGCTTGCAGGTTTGCTCATCTGGAAGGGTAGCTATCGCCATATCGAACGCACGCTGATCGGGCTGGTACTCATGATGGCATTGGCCTTTGCTGCGACATTCGTGATCGTAAGGCCCGATTTCGCGGCGCTCCTCCGCGGGATGGTCGTTCCCGTCATTCCCGACGGCGCGCTGATGACCGTGGTCGCACTGATCGGGACCACGGTCGTACCTTACAATCTTTTCCTCCATGCCTCGGCTGTGAAGCGCCGTTGGAGCGGGGCGGATGCCTTGCCAGAGGCGAGGGCAGACACCACCATCGCCATTACAGTTGGTGGATTGATCGCGATACTCATCGTCTCGACCGCTGCGGCGAGCCTGTTTGCGGCGGGAGTAAGCGTCTCCAGTGCCGGCGACATGGCCGCACAATTCGAACCATTATTCGGCAGCTATTCTAGATACTTGTTGGGACTTGGCCTGTTTGCTGCGGGGCTTTCCAGTGCGATCACGGCGCCGCTCGCAACAGGCTATGTCATGAGCGAAGTTCTGGGACTTGGCGACGGCGATAATTCGCGCGCGCATCACCTCATTGCACTTAGCGTCATTGCTATCGGTGCCGCTTTATCGCTCACGGGTATCAGGCCCATAACAATCATCATCTCGGCCCAATTTGCCAATGGCCTGCTATTGCCCATTGTCGCGACTTTCCTGCTCGTGATCATGAATCGCAGGGAAGTGTTGGGCCGCCACGCTAACGGGCTTGCCGCCAATCTGCTGGGAGCGATTGTCGTCCTGATCGCCGCCGGATTGGGTCTGCGTTCGATATTGACAGCGGCAGGTGTGCTTTAGGGCCAGCGTTTCGCTTGGTTACGCTATGCTGATTGCACGGCCGGGCTACGCATATCGTGCCGCTCAAGGCAGATTTCTTATGAGGTCCTCACACTATATAAGAAGGCGTCTAATCAGAGGAAATTAGCGTCATAGCATTGGTAGAAGCAGTCAGTCTCGATCCAATTTGCCCTGCATTTTTGTTATCCATTGACACGGAATAGTAGTCTCGTTCTCCCTAACTTTGAACTTTCGTCTTCAGCAGTGGCGATGGTATCAGTTTTGTGAGTTTCGTTTGGCCACTGTCGATATCATTCCGGATATAGCAAGTGCGGCTTAATGGAGATGCCCTCAGATGACTGACCCCGCAGAGTTGGCGAAGCTACCATTTTGGCTGACTGGAAACTTTGCGCCGGTTCATGAAGAGCGCAGCGATTATGATCTGAGAGTAACCGGTGAAATTCCACGTGAACTAAATGGTTTGTATGTTCGTAATGGCGCCAATCCACCGTCTGGGAAAAGTCTGGATTGGTTTTTGGGTTGCGGGATGCTGCATGGTGTTGAAATTTCTGATGGCAGACCACGCTGGTATCGTAATCGATATGTCCAAACCTGCCTATTGGAACATGAAACACCAGACCCCAAGATTCGTAGCCAGCTCGAGAATTCGATCGCGAATACGCATGTTGTGAGTCATGCTGGCAGGATTCTGGCACTTGCTGAGCTCAACCTACCAATCGAAATCTCTGACCAACTGGAAACGGTTGGCCCTTTTCGTTTCGGAGGTAAACTTAACGGCAATATGACCGCGCATCCGAAAATTTGCTCGGTGACTGGCGAGCTAATCTTCTTTGGCTATTCTATGCGCCCACCCTTCCTCAAATACTATCGTGTGAGCCCAGAGGGCGATCTGGTTCAAGAGGAGGTGATCTCTGTCAAAGGCCCGACCATGATGCACGACTTCTGTATCACAACATCCTCTACCATCTTTCTTGATTTGCCTGTCGTATTTGACGCGAAAGAGCGAGCAAAGGGCGGCTTAGGCATTCGCCACGACGACGACTACGGCGCAAGAATTGGTGTGATGCCGCGCGATGGTTGCTCGGCACAAGTCAAATGGTTTTCACTCATTAAGGCCCTCA
>DMWU01000101.1:2383-3297 GCA_003483125.1 Erythrobacter sp.
CTCGGCACAAGTCAAATGGTTCGAAATCGAGCCGTGCTATGTTTACCATACGCTAAATGCCTACGATGAAGGCGATGAGGTGGTCGTCGAAGGTTGTAGAATGGTGGGTTACATGACGCCTGGAATTGTCGAACCTCCCATTCCCGTGCCGTATCAATGGAGGCTCAATCGTGTAAATGGTGAGGTAGTAGAACGCCAGCTTGATGACTTAGGCCTCGATTTTCCTCGAGTGCCTGACGCCATGATCGGCCGACAGCATCGCTACGGCTATTTCGCTCAATTTGGGAAGACTTCGCCTACCGTAGAAGGCTTTCACAAGCTTGATATGCGCACTGGTCAGCGACAATCCCACATTCTCAGTGAGGGTCGAACCGGAAGCGAAGCGGTGTTCGTGCCGGCCGAGGGCGGCCAGCACGAAGATGATGGTTATCTAATGAGCTATGTTTTCGATCCTTCAGCCGGAGTAAGCGAGCTTGTGATCCTGAACGCGGCTAATCTGAATGACGAACCGCTAGCTCGGATTCATCTGCCTTCGCGCGTTCCAGCTGGATTTCATGGAAGCTGGATTGCGCACTAGACTGCTTCTTGAGCGAAAGTAGTCCAAAAACTTTCGACGATGAATTGATCCGATTCCTTTCAATCAAAGATGTCCTGGACCGGCTGTTGTCCGCGAAGTTCGACAAGATTGACTGAGGCGATATATTTGCACTATTAGTGTCATTTTCTTCGATGCGACATGGGAGGATTGCCGTGAAGAAGGTTGGGATCGGTCTGGTTGCTGTGATCGCATTGGCGCTCATGGCAGTGTTTGCATTGCAGAAGCCCATCGGGACATGGCTGTTCCAGCGAGGGATGGAGCAGAACGTTGCGCGCGATACGATTGCCGGACTTGAAGACGGCTTGCATATCGGCCT
>DMWU01000307.1 GCA_003483125.1 Erythrobacter sp.
CAGAATAGATCGTAGAGGGGCACCGCCGCATAGCCGAGGCCAAGCATGGCAATTGCTCCCATGAAGGCCACGATTGCTGTTTTAACGTTACGGTTTTCAAGCGTAGCCGTACTCACAGTGTCAGTCTCCCATCCGAACGATGGTAATCGCGTAAAAAAGCAAAACGAAGAACATCAGCACCAGGCCAAGCACTTTATTGCGGCTCTTCTGGAGCTTGCGATATTCAGCTTCTTCTTCAGGTGTCATCCGAGTAATCCTTGCGCATAGGCAATACGGTCAATCACCAGCGCGGCGAATAAGGCGAAAAGATAGAGAATGCTAAAGGCGAACAGCCGCTTTTCTGGCTTCATCTCGTCGCCTTCACCGGCGGCGCGCGTTGCAACTGGAATGGAAAGGACCAGAAACGCCAGCGACAAGGCCACAGCCAGACCGCCATATATTGCGCCGGTACCACCAACCAGCCACGGCGCAGCGGCTACTACGAGCAGAATAACGCTATAAATCAGGATCTGCTGCCGTGTTGCACGTTCCCCGGCGACTACCGGCATCATCGGTATCCCAACCTTGGCGTAGTCGGTCTTCACGAATAGCGCGAGCGCCCAGAAGTGCGGCGGCGTCCAGAAGAATATGATCGCAAAAAGAAGCACCGGCATCAGGGTGATTTCGCCGGTAACGGCTACCCATCCGATCATCGGCGGAAACGCCCCGGCCCCGCCACCGATCACAATATTCTGCGGGGTCCGCGGCTTGAGCCAGATCGTGTAGATCACTGCGTAATAGAAAATCGAGACAGCCAGGATAATCGCTGCAAGCCAATGTACGGCCAGCCCCATAATCATCACCGATGCGGCTGATAGCAATATTCCAAAGCTAAGCGCATCGCCGCGTGCCAGACGGCCATCGGGTAATGGGCGCGAAGCCGTTCGTTTCATTCCGCCATCGAGATCGGCTTCCCACCACTGGTTGAGGGCTGCGGCCCCACCAGCGCCCAGTGCAATGCAAAGGATCGCTGTGAAACCGATAACGGGATTGATGGTACCGGGGGCTGCCAACAATCCGCACAGCCCGGTAAATATTACCAAGCTCATCACACGCGGCTTGGTTAGCGCAAAGAAGTCGCGCCAATCTGCGGGAAGCTGGATGGTGGTTGCCTGGGTCATGGAATCGGTGTGCATATAGTGCGCTAGATCCGCTTTAGCCAGTCTATCAGCAACTGATTGACCTCTTCGGGCCGCTCTTGCTGTGTCCAATGGCCGACGCCTTCCAAAACATGCCCTTCAACCTTCGGCGCGAACATGCGCATCATGCGAACGGGATCGTCGGTCGCGCCGAACAGATATGTTGCCGGATCGCGCGTTCCGCCGATGAAAAGGCTCGGTTGCTCAATGCGTTTACCTTTCCAGCCCTGCAGCCATTCGTAATCATTCTCATGATTACGATAGCGGTTAAGCGGCCCACGAAATCCCGATCGCTTGAATTCGCCCTCATAATAATCGAGGTCTTCCTGTGTCAGCCAAGGCGCAGGCTGTGGGTCAGGCAATCCTTCAAGGAAAGTCGCGCCATAGGGTTTGTTCCAATAATCATCTGGCGGAACGTCTCCGCTGATCGAATACATCATGCGGGCGACGAAATCTCGTGGATCCTTTTCCGCTTCTGCCTCAGCAACTCCCGGCTCCTGGAAGTACTCCTGGTAGAAAAAGCGGCCCTGCTTGATGAAGGCTTCCTGGAACACTTCCGTGAAGGGACGCTGCGGCACGCCCGCAAATGGTACTGAGAGGCCCGCAACCGCCTTAAAATTCTCTGGTCGGGTAAGAGCCGTGTTCCAAACAATCGGTGCGCCCCAGTCATGGCCAACAAGGATTGCAGGCTGATCAGGCGCAAGGGCCTGCTTCAATCCGCCAAGATCACCGGTAAGGTTTTTCATCGAATAAGCATCGACAGGATGCGGCTTATCTGAGCCACCGTAACCACGCACGTCGATCGCGCAGGCGGTGAATCCTTCGGCAGCGACTGGTGCTAATTGATGCCGCCAACTGTACCAGCTTTCAGGGAAACCATGCACGAACAGGACTAGGGGTGCAGTGCCAGCTTCTGGGCCCTCGATGGCGCAGCGCAGGGTTACATCGCCGCAATCGACTTCGCGCAACTCAACCATGCGATCGATCCTTCTACTCAAGCAAACGGCCGATCCTTTCGAACCGGCCGCAAGTTTGTTTCAACTATCTGCGAACGTCAGGCCTGCGCAGGCCGGTGATCGTGATAATCTTGGTGCTCTTCAATCACGGGCAGCGTTTCGTACTGGTGGAACGGTGGCGGGCTGGACAAAGTCCACTCCAGCGTCGTTGCACCTTCGCCCCAGTAATTGCCTGCAGCCTTCTTGCCAGCGACAAATGCGTAAATCACATTGGCAAAGAAGAGCAGCATCGAAGCAGCCGTAATCTGGTAACCGATTGAGCTGATTTCATTCCAGTATGAATAAGCGGGGGTGAAGTCCGGATAACGTCGCGGCATGCCCTGGTAACCAAGGAAGTGCTGCGGGAAGAACACCACGTTGACACCGATAAAGAAAGTCCAGAAATGCAGATGCGCAAGCAACTCGCTATGCATCTTTCCGCTCATTTTCGGGAACCAATAGTAGAACCCAGCGAACAGCGCGAACACCGCGCCCATGGACAGCACATAGTGGAAGTGAGCCACAACGAAATATGTGTCATGCACGTAGTCGTCGATCCCGCCATTTGCGAGGTAAACGCCGGTGACACCACCCACGGTGAACAGGAAGATAAATCCAAGTGCCCAGACCAAAGGTGATTTAAACTCCATCGAGCCGCCCCACATCGTGGCAATCCAACTGAAGATCTTCACGCCGGTCGGAACTGCGATCACCATGGTGGCGGCAGTGAAGTACATCTTGGTATTCACATCCATTCCCACGGTGAACATGTGGTGCGCCCACACAACGAAGCCGACAACGCCAATCGCAACCATCGCATAGGCCATGCCTAGATAGCCGAACACCGGTTTTCGGCTGAATGTCGCGATGATCTGACTGATAATGCCGAAGCCAGGCAGGATCATGATGTAAACTTCGGGGTGGCCAAAGAACCAGAACAAGTGCTGGTAGAGAACAGGGTCACCGCCACCGGCTGGGTCGAAGAAGGTGGTGCCAAAGTTACGATCGGTCAGCAGCATGGTGAGTGCTGCTGCGAGCACTGGCAGGGCCAGCAGCAGCAGGAAGGCTGTGACCAGAACCGACCATACGAATAGCGGCATCTTGTGCAGTGTCATGCCAGGAGCGCGCATATTGAAGATGGTGGTGATGAAGTTGGTCGCACCGAGAATCGAGCCTGCGCCGGCAAGGTGGAGCGAGAAGATTGCAAAATCGACCGCGGGACCGGTTGAGCCCGACGTCGAAAGCGGCGCGTACACCGTCCAGCCAACGCCCGCGCCAAGGCCCGTGCCGCCCGGCACGAACATCGAAAGCAGCAGGCTGCAGAAGCCGGCAACGGTCAGCCAGAACGAGATGTTGTTCATCCGCGGGAAGGCCATATCCGGCGCACCGATCATCAGCGGAACAAACCAGTTGCCGAAACCGCCAATGAGCGCCGGCATGACCATGAAAAAGACCATAATCAATCCGTGGGCCGTGATGAACACGTTCCACATATGTAGATTGGCGTCGAAGCCGGCCTCGCCGCCTAGCAGGTCGACCCAATAACCAAGAATCTGGATGCCAGGCTCTGCCAGTTCGGCACGCATAATGCCCGAAATGGCGCCACCAATGATTCCGGCGAAAATCGCAAAGACCAGATAGAGGGTGCCGATATCCTTATGGTTGGTGGACATGAACCAGCGGACAAAGAAGCCCGGCTTGTGATCAGCATCATGCGCATGATCGTCGGTGTGAACGTCGAAACCTTCAGCGGTTGTAGCCATCGTTAATACTCTCGAATTCTAATTTCGTTCAGGCGGTTGCTTCGGTGGCGGTCTCGCCATCCGTTTCGGCAGCTTCAGCGGTTTCGGTTGCCACTGTTCCGCCCTGCTCAATTACCCATGCTTCCCACTCTTCACGAGGAAGAGCTTCTACAGCAATCGGCATATATCCATGACGCGCACCGCAAAGTTCGGAGCACTGGCCATAATATACGCCGGGTTCTTCAATGATCAGCAGCTTCTCGTTCAGCCGGCCAGGAACCGCATCAAGCTTGAACCAAAGTGCTGGAACAGCGAATGCGTGAATTACGTCGGCTGCAACCACCTGCATGCGCAGCGGCGTGTTGGCTGGCACTACCATGCGGTTGTCGACAGCAAGCTGCGGTGGCTCACCATTAGCAATTGCATCGGCCTCGGGCAGCATGTTCGAGATAATTTCGATCCCGCCATTGTCGGGATAGGAATAGCCCCAGTACCATTGGTAGCCGGTGGCCTTGATCGTTACCGCATCTTCGGGCGGCGACTCATATTGTTTGGCCAATAGGTTGATCGAAGGGATCGCAATACCAACCAGGATGAGAACCGGAACAACCGTCCACACGACCTCGATCATCGTGTTGTGCGTCGTCTTAGAAGGTACCGGATTTGCCTTCTTATTATAGCGAATCATGACATAGACCAGCAGCAGGAGCACAAAAACGCTGATTGCGCCCATGATCCAAAGCAGCGCATTATGAAGTGACAATGCCTGCGCACCTAGCTCGGTATACTGCGCCTGGACATCAAGACCGCCATCGACCGGCATGCCAATACCTTCTGTAGGCGCCATGGGAACATAGCCACCAGCATTTTCCGATGCCGCCTCATTAGCTTCCTGTGCAGCGGCACCTTGGGTCATAAGAGCCAGAGTGGCTGCAACGCCCAGTGCTAAGAGGGATTTTGGTGCCTGACTTAAAATTTGACCAAGCTTCATTTTTGACGCTTTCCGCTTCGTTCGTGTCTTCTACCGTTAGCGCTTACCAACACAAATAAGTTGCAAACACCGGCTTACAATACCTTTTGCACGGGGTTACCGGGCCAGATAGAGGCGCCCTATAGGCGCGCTTGCTCACTGCCTCAAGCGCTTCTAGGGATAAATTTATGCAAAGCCGGATTTTCGGCTCACGTCCGGTAAAAATAAGTGGAAAATTTCGATCATGAATGAAGACGAGGTGCTGTCGGAATTTCGCACCAGCGGAGCGTTGCTCGAGGGGCATTTCAGGCTTTCATCAGGACGACACAGCGCGCATTACCTCCAATGCGCAAGAGTGCTGATGGATGCCGAACGCGCCGGCAAACTGGCGCGCGCACTTGCCCAGAAGATTCCCCGTGAGATTCGCAACGAAATCGATGTCGTAGTCTCACCGGCCATGGGCGGCATAATAATCGGCCATGAAATGGGCCGCGCTCTAGGCAAGGAAGCAATGTTCCTGGAGCGCCCCGATGGCGAATTCCATCTGAGGCGCGGCTTCGCCCTCGAATCGGGCGCAAAGGTCCTGATGGTCGAAGATGTGGTAACGACCGGCCTTTCAAGCCGCGAAGCAATCGAGGCCGTGGGGCGCGAGGGCGGAGAAGTCATTGCAGAAGCATCGCTGATCGACAGGTCGGCTGGTGAAGTCGATTTGGGCGTGCCCTTTTTCCCATTAGTGGCAATTTCATTCCCGACCTATGCGGAGGATGAAATTCCTGCCGAGCTTGCGAAAAAGCCAGTCACAAAGCCAGGGAGCCGCAGCTAAATGACAACGTCACTTCGCCTTGGCGTGAATATCGATCACGTGGCGACGATCCGAAACGCACGCGGCGGCGATCATCCTGATCCCGTTCGCGCGGCGGAGATTGTTGCCAAGGTGGGCGGTGATGGCATCACCGCGCATCTTCGCGAAGATCGGCGACACATTCGCGATGAAGACCTTGCGCGAATCCAGGCAGCGACAAACCTACCGCTCAATCTGGAAATGGCCGCGACCGACGAAATGCTCGAGATCGCCCTGCGCCATAAACCGCATGCTGCCTGCATTGTCCCTGAAAAGCGCGAGGAACGGACAACCGAAGGCGGGTTGGATGCAGCGGGCCTGCACAACCAGATTGCCCCCATTGTAAGTCGCTTGTCTGATGCCGGAATTCGAGTCAGCCTGTTTATCGAAGCGCAGGAACGCCAACTGGATGCCGCATTGCGGCTTGGTGCGCCAGTCGTTGAATTTCATACGGGCGAATATGCGCATGCCCATATCGATGGCGATTCTGAGAGAACCGCCACCGAGCTAAAACGGGTCGCCGATATGGCGGCTTTGGCAGCAAAGAACGGGATTGAGCCCCATGCAGGCCATGGCCTGACTTATGAGAACGTGCAGCCGATCGCCGCGATTCCGCAGCTGGCAGAGCTAAATATCGGGCATTACCTGATTGGCGAGGCCGTGTTTGGCGGACTCGAGAATGCCGTACGCAAGATGCGCGAGTTGATGGATGAAGCGCGGTGAACCAAGGCCAGGCTGACAATTCGCTATTGCTGCGCTTCGGCCTTTCGGCCGTTCCATTCCTGATAAGTATCGGGCTGCTCGGGCTGGCGGTGCAAAGCGGCGCGTTCCTGAAGTTCGCGCTAAGCTGGCCCGTTATGCAGGCCATGGGCTACAGCTTTACGATAAGGCTGGCCAAAGGAGATATCAGCCACCCCCTGGTTACCGCGCAGATTGCATTGCACTGGCTGGTCTTGGCACTTCTGGTTGGTTTGATAGCGAGGGGCGTATGATCATCGGAATGGGTTCTGACCTGTGCAATATCGAACGTATCCAGAATTCGCTCGAACGATTTGGTGAGCGGTTCGAGCATCGCGTCTTCACAGAGATTGAGCGGGAAAAGGCTCGGCGTCGGCCATTCACCATTGCCGGAACCTATGCGAAGCGATTCGCGGCGAAGGAGGCATTCAGCAAGGCTGTAGGCACCGGGTTCCGCCGTGGAGTCTTTATGCGCGACATTGGCGTAATCAATGCGCCCTCAGGTGCCCCTACCCTCGATTTACAGGGTGGTGCCGCCAAACGGCTTGCAGAATTGCTGCCACATGGCCATGAGGCCTCCATTCATCTCACCCTAACCGACGATCATCCATGGGCGCAGGCCTTCGTTATTATCGAAGCACACCCGCTCTTGACATAAAGCAAATGAATATCTCGACTGGCTCCATCAACGTGACCGAAGACGAACCGAAGGCTGGCGAAGCCGAAAACAAAGTTAACTGGCTTGCCGAAATTCGCGGGCTGGCGCTGATGCTGCTCGCCGTCCTGGTGTTTCACAGTTTTATTGCGAAACCATTCTACATCCCCTCGACATCCATGATGCCCGGCCTTCAGGTCGGTGATCGACTGGTAGTCAGCAAATATCCCTATGGCTGGTCCTGGGCGTCGATTTCATTCCACCTCGCCCCGCGCGGCGACTGGCGGATCTGGGGAGAAACACCGAGATATGGCGATATCGTAATCCCTGTCCATCCAGAGCGGGATGAGGACTATATCAAGCGCGTAGTCGCCCTTCCCGGCGATACGATTGAAGTTCGCGATGGTCGGATCATCCTCAATGGAAACCCGATCAAGCGCGAGGTAGTGCCACCAGTACGAATTCCGTTCGAGCCAGAGCTGATGTGCGATGGCCGACCCTGTCTCGCCTCGCTCGACAGCTATCGCGTCCGCACAGCAAGTGGCGGACAATTTTACGAGCCCCCCACCTATCGCGAAACCCTACCCAATGGGGCAACCTATCTCACGATCGACTTTGAGAGAAACGGCCTTTACGACTTCTTCGGCCCAGTCGAAGTGCCTGAAGGTCACGTGTTCGTGATGGGCGACAATCGCGACAGTTCGGCAGACAGTCGCGCCCCGCTAGCAGGCCAGGGCCTTGGCGGCCCCATACCGCTTGAAAATATCGGCGGACGCGCGGAGTTCATTACATTTTCGCTCGATGGATCGACTACTCTGAACCCCATTAGCTGGTGGACCAGTCTGCGTTCGGGCCGATCATGGATGACATTGCGTCCTCCAATAGCCGAAACGATCGCGGCGGAGCCATCAGACTAGCCTCCAACCATGGCACGCAAGTTCATCTATTTTGTTGCCACGTGCATTGTTCTTGTGATCGTGGCGCTCCTCGCACTGCGTATCTGGACGAAGGAGCTAACAGCGATTGCGTTTGTGCCAACGGTCGATTTTGTGGAGCAGCCGGCGCTGGCTTCCAATGCCTATGCAGCGCCAAACATGTGGTTTGCGCACCCGCAACTTGAAGACGCGGAATTGGTGCGTTGGCAGCCATCCGTCAGAGAGGGACGTAGCCTTCTGCCCAAACCGGCGGAACCCGCAGAAATCCTGCCGCCGGATTTCGCCCTGTTCTTTGTCCATCCCACCAGCTTTGTCGATCGGTCCGCGTGGAACGCGCCGTGGGACGATGAAGAGGTAGAGCGCATCACGCCAATCTATCTGCGGGCGATGGCGAGCCCATTTAACAAGGCCAGTGAAATTTGGGCGCCGCGCTATCGCCAGGCAACGTTTGGTGCATTCCTGACCGAAGAGTTTGAAGGCAAGAGGGCCGTTAATTTGGCCTATCGCGATGTCTTGCAGGCCTTCATCCAATTCCGCCAATCGGTTGACGAAGCCACGCCAATTATTCTCGCCGGGCACAGCCAGGGCTCGCTTCACCTACTCCGCATAATCAAGGAAGAGATTTCCGGCTCACCTTTGGCCGACCGCTTGATCGCAGCATACATAGTCGGCTGGCCAATTTCAGAGACACTCGATCTGCCTGCCATGGGCTTCCCGGCATGTAGATCTGCAAAGCAGACCGGCTGCATCATAAGTTGGTCCAGCTTTGCGGAGCCGGCAGATCCGTCTCTCGTTCTTGAAGCCTATGCCAATTCGACAGCCCTTAATGGCGAGCTGCGCGGCACCAGCCCCATTCTTTGCACTAACCCGATCAACGGAACGGTAGGCGGCAGCGCTGCAGAGGCAGACAATCTCGGGACATTAGTGCCCGGAAATGACCTTTCCGATGGAGAGCTATTAGCGGGCGCCGTTCCCGCAAGATGCGGCGAAAACGGACTGCTATTGATTGGCGATCCGCCAGACTTGGGAAGCTATGTTTTGCCGGGTAACAATTATCACGTCTATGATATCCCCCTGTTCTGGACGAATTTACAGAGGGATGCTGGCAGACGGGCAGAGGCATGGGCGGCAACACGCTGATCTTCGAGAACGCAATTGATATGCGCGAGCAGCTGCCGGATGGCGGTGCCCTGCTTGGCATTGACCTGGGGACAAAGACGATCGGCCTTGCCACCTGCGATGCTGGATGGCGCTTTGCGACCGCAGGCAAGACCATCTCGCGTGGCAAGTTTGCTCGTGATCGTGATTCTCTCGACGAGCTAATCGCAAACCGGAATGTCGCCGGGATCGTAATCGGCCTTCCGCGCAATATGGATGGGAGCGAAGGGCCGCGCGCGCAGTCGGCCCGCGCCTATGCCCGCAATCTGGCTGAGGCCTCTTCGCTGCCCATTCTCTTGTGGGACGAGCGCTGGTCAACGCACAGTGCCGAAGCCGCGATGATCGGGCAGGATATGAGCCGCGCAAAGCGCGCCGAAAAGATCGATAGCCACGCGGCTGCCATAATCCTGCAAGCTGCGATTGATGCCCTTGCAGGCGGTTCGGTCTAGCCGAATTCCAGCTCCCATCGCTTTCGCAGCGCTGGATACGACAAAATAAATTAAATGATTGTAATGGAGGCCAAGCCCAAGCAGTAGTGGCGCATGGCCAGCCCGCTCCCCGATTTTGACCCGAAGCAATCCTTTGCCTTGTTCTCCAAGCATGGCCACTCAGGCTGGCTCGGTCTCAAATATGTCGACAATGGTCGTGACTGGGTCGAGCTGGAACTTCCCTGGCGCGAAGACCTGTTGGGAGAGGAGAACAGGCATGTTCTCGCTTCGGGTCCGATCATTAGCCTTCTGGACATGGCCAGCGGCCTTTCGATCTGGACTGCAAAAAAAACATTCGCACCGATCGCGACGCTGGATCTGCGGGTCGATTATCAACGACCGGCAAGGGACCACAGCGCCGTTATCGGCCGCGTAAGATGCTATCGCACTACGAAATCGGCGGCTTTTGTGCGCGGGTATGCGCATGATGGAGATGCAGATGATCCCGTGGCGACCATGGCTGGCGTATTCATGACAATCTCGAGGGATCCACGCCATGGCCAATGATGAGACAAGCCGATCCTTCGTCACAGCCTATGCGAAGGCGATGGGTATTTCCATGCATGAGATCGAGGATGGCATTCCCGTTCTAACGGTGGATTTCAGCAGCATCGTTGAGGGGCGGCCTGGCGCCTTTCATGGCGGCGCGACAAGCGGCCTGCTTGAAACCGCGGGATATGCCGCGCTCTATTCGCGGCTGGCGAAAGATGGCCGTGAGCTTCAACTCAAACCCATCAATATCACCGTGCAGTTTCTATCTGCGGGAAAGGCCAAGCCTTCTTTCGCCAAGGCCAGGATCAACAGGCTTGGGCGACGTAACGCCAACGTCACCGTAGAGGCCTGGCAGGATGATCGCAGCCGGCCCATTGCAACTGCTGTAATGAATATCCTGATGGCCGAGACATCGTCCAGCAAGGAATAGACCAGGTCAGTCCCTGCGGCGAATACGCACAATATCGTCCAGTATGTCCTCGATCCGATCCGGATCTATTCGAACATTCCCGTCTTCAATATCGATATCGAGCGGGACGTCGCCCAGTTCCGTACTCAATACCACTTCGCCATCTTCTAGCCTCAGGCTCGCATCGCGGCCTTCGAACAAGACTCCGTCGAGCGGAATATCGTCAATATCGGGAACGTCCATCGGTTGGATCGGGCCTTCCGGATCGGGGCGACTGGCCGGTTCGACCACATCGGTTCCAGCCAGCGCCTGGCGCATGAAGTCGCGCCATATGCGGGCGGGCAATCCACCGCCAGTGATGCCGTCCAGCGGGGAATTGTCATCGTTGCCAATCCATACACCCACAACTAGATCGCCCGCATAGCCGACAAAAAGGGCATCGCGATTGTTCTGGGTGGTTCCGGTCTTGCCGAAATTGGGACCAGCGAGCGTTGCAGCCTTGCCTGTGCCTTCATTGATGGCGCTACGAAGCATTTGCTCGAGTTCGGCGTGATCGCTCTCGGGCAGGCTCGACTCGCCGTCTATCAGCCAATCGAGCCACCCTCCCTCTTCGCGCGGGAATGCGCGCGGTTCGACAGCAAAGCTGTTCGCTGCAATCCCCGCATATGCCGAAGTCAGTTCCAGCAAGCTCATTGTGGATGTGCCAAGCGCTAGACTGGGATCTCCAGCTGGCAATTTAGAGGTGACCCCCAGATCGCGCGCTGCAGCTATCACCGCAGCATCGCCTAGTTGGTAATAAAGGCGGACGGCTGCAACATTGCTGGAGCTGGCAAAAGCCTGCTCTAGAGTAATCGCGTCAGAATATTGATCGCCGGCATTGCGCGGGCGATAGCTGCCCTCCTCTATCGGCGTGTTATCGATAAGGTCGCTTGGGTCCATACCCGCACGGATAGCCGCGAGATAGACGAAAAGCTTGAAGGTCGATCCCGGTTGCCGTCGGGCCTGTGTTGCGCGATTGAAG
>DMWU01000100.1 GCA_003483125.1 Erythrobacter sp.
ATAGGATTGCCGCCCTTCCGGGCGACCTGTCAGGAAAGCCGGTGCTCGAAGTCGGTCCCGGTCCAGGCGGATTAACGCGCGCGCTGCTCAAGGCCGGTGCAAGGGTAACGGCAATTGAGATGGACAAACGCTGTCTGCCCGCACTTGCTGAACTGGATGAGGCCTATCCCGGGCAGCTTCGCGTCGTTGAAGGTGATGCCTTGAAGCTCAATCACGACGAACTGATGGGAGAGCCCTTCGTCGTGGTCGCTAACCTACCCTACAACGTCGGCACCGCGCTGTTTACGCGTTGGCTGGGGAGCGAGAGCTGGCCTCCGCTATGGACATCTTTAACTCTGATGTTCCAGCTAGAGGTAGCTCAGCGCATTGTCTCACAATCCGGAACCGGCGCCTATGGACGGCTTGCCGTCCTTGCCCAGTGGCGTAGTGACGCCAGATTGGCGATGAAGGTGCATCGCAGCGCCTTTACCCCTCCACCCAAGATAATGAGCGCAATTGTGCATGTTACTCCGCGCGAAGCCCCTGAGGGCGTTTCCGCACGCACGCTTGAGCGGATCACCGAGGCAGCTTTTGGCCAGCGTCGCAAGATGCTGAGGCAGAGCCTCAAAGGAGTGCCGGGGGCTGTAGAGGCGTTGGTAAAGATTGGAATTAATCCGCAACGTCGGGCAGAAACCCTTAACGTAGAGGACTTTACCTCAATCGCCCGCCTGATTGGTTAATTTCGGTTAAACACGAATGCCAACCTGTTGGCATGGCTTTTGTGGCAGTGAAGCCTGGTCGATCAAAAAGGGGCATGACTGCATGGGTCTGAGCTGGGCACGTCAAAACACTGCGTAAAAGGAGCGGCGCCGGTCAGAGCGATATCCGCTTGATTGCCCGGCAAGCTTTCGCACCATTAGCGGCAGCCGCAAAGGCCGCTTGGAGAACATCTCCGAAGAAGGCGCAAAACTCGTTATCACTCCGCCGCCGAAAGAAGGCATTTCCGGCATGCTGGGAATCAACGGGCAGGAGTATTTCTGCACTGTGATCTAGGCCAATACTGACGCCTGCGGCCTGGAATTTGAACGACCATTGCCCCTAAGGACAATTCTGGAGCTCACTGGCGCCGAAGACAATTCGGGCGCGCATATTGCCCGCTCCGGAAACATCCAGATGGGCCACAAGCGCGGTGGCAGACTGGTTGCTGTCCAGCGGCCTCAGGCTGATTTCTTTTCCAAACGCCAGGCGTGCAATAGGGGCTCTGTGTAGCCAGAAGGCTGGTCGACGCCCTTAAAGACGAGGTCGCACGCCGCGCGGAAGGCGGCGCCATCTTCATTGCCTACCAAAGGCGTATAGAGCGGATCGCCTGCATTCTGCGCATCGACCTTTGCCGCCATGCGGCGCAATGCTGCCATCACCTGATCCTTGCTGACGACACCATGAAGCAGCCAATTGGCCATATGCTGCGATGAAATCCGTAGCGTAGCGCGATCTTCCATCAGACCTACATCATTGATGTCTGGAACCTTTGAACAACCAACGCCCTGATCGATCCATCGCACAACGTAACCCAGTAGGCCCTGAGCATTATTGTCGAGTTCCTCGTTGAGCTCCTCTTCCGACCAATTCACGCCGTCAGCCAATGGAATAGCGAGCAAGTCATCGATCGGTCGAACTTCGCCAAGCCCCTCCTGCTCCGCAAACACATCGCATTGATGATAATGTAATGCGTGCAGCGTGGCGGCAGTCGGTGATGGTACCCACGCGGTGTTGGCGCCGGCCTTGAGATGGCCGATCTTCTCGACCATCATCTGGCCCATCAAGTCGGGTGCAGGCCACATGCCCTTGCCGATTTGCGCGCGCCCCGAAAGACCATGCTTCAAGCCGATGGCGACATTGCGCTTTTCGTACGCAGCAAGCCATTGAGAAGTCTTCATCTCCGCCTTGCGGATCATCGGCCCCACGTGCATGGATGTGTGGATTTCGTCGCCCGTGCGATCGAGGAAGCCGGTATTGATAAAGACCACGCGGTCGCGCACTGCATGGATACAGGCACCAAGGTTTGCACTGGTCCTCCGTTCCTCATCCATCACACCAACCTTGAGTGTGTTGCGAGGCAGACCAAGTAAATCCTCAACCGCATTGAATAGATCATTGGTGAAGGCGCATTCGTCAGGCCCGTGCATCTTGGGCTTCACAATATAGATGCTGCCATGCTTCGAATTGCCGTGTTTGGTATGACCTTCGACATCGAGTGCGCCGATGGCACTGGTGAAGACAGCATCCATTATCCCTTCTGGAATCTCGCGGCCATTGGCGAGACGGATGGCCGGGTTGGTCATCAGAAGGCCAACATTACGCACGAATAGCAGGCTCCTACCTGATAGCGCATGTCGGTTCCCGTCGCGGTCAGTATAGGCCTTGTCATCAGCAAGGCGGCGCGTCACCTGATTGCCGCCTTTCTCAAAGGAGTCTTCCAGATCGCCGCGAATCACGCCTAGCCAGTTGGAATAGGCGAGCAGTTTGTCCTCAGCATCGACAGCTGCGACTGAGTCTTCGCAATCGCAGATCGTGGTGAGCGCAGCCTCGCAGATAATGTCAGCGATACCTGCCCTATCGTCGCGACCAACCGGATGATCGCGATCAAAAACGACTTCGATATGCAAGCCATTATTCTTGAAAAGGAGGCCTTTGTCGGTCTTACCGACATACTGGCTTTCATCCCGTAGCTTTCCGTCATTTTCATCCGCAAGGTCGGCCCAACTCCCGTCAACGAGCGGTAGCGCTTGATCGAGAAATTCGCGGCCCCGCGCGATCACGGCATCACCACGTGCCTTATCATATCCACCCGGTTTGGCAGGCGGTGCATCTAGCGCATCGGTTCCGTAGAACGCGTCATAGAGGCTGCCCCATCGGGCATTGGCAGCGTTGAGCAGGAAACGCGCATTGAGCACAGGCACAACCAGTTGCGGCCCGGCCATTGTCGCGATCTCCGCATCAACATTCGTGGTGCCGATCGTGAATTCGTCTGGCTCGGAAACCAGATAGTTTATGCGTTCCAGGAATGCTTTGTATTCAGCCGCGTCATGCGGCTGGCCGCGCCGTTCCATGTGCCAGGAATCAATAGTCTTTTGAATCTCCTCGCGCTTAAACAGTAGCTCCTCATTGCGAGGTAAAAACTCGGCAAGCAACTCTGCAAAGCCATGCCAGAACGCGTCTACATCGCGACCTAGGGGAGCCAGAACCTCATTTTCCAGGAATTCGGCCAGTTTCCGGTCGATCTCGATCCCGGCACGCTTCACTAAATCGCTCACAGATTCCTCACGCAATTATGCCTGCCGTAACTATCGCAGGCTGGATTTGACTGGTTTCCCGAGGAGGAATGTGGGCGGGATAGGGCAAGATCATATTGCAATGCAACAGGAAAATTCGCCGCAATTGCCGCTCTTTGCACCAATGAATGGAACCACGCACCTTGGCCTTCCGCTACGGCACCGCTAGAGCGGTTTCAGATGAAACAAAGTGAACCAGCAAACTCAGTTTTCGAGCAGATCGACGCCCCGGCCATGTTGGATGAGGTCCAGGCATGGAGTGCGATCAATACAGGCACCGCCAATCTTGATGGATTGGCGCAACAGTCCCGCGCCCTGGCTGACGCTTTCGCGGAGTTGCCAGGCGAAGTTGAACTGGCCGAGCCTGCGCAAGTGACGGCTGTCGACGAGGCGGGTGTCGAGTTTGAAAAACCGCATGGCCAGCATTTGGTTGTGCGCGTCAGGCCGCAGGCGAACCGGCGCATCCTGCTTACAGGCCATATGGACACCGTCTTCCCCATCGATCACGCCTTCCAGGAACAGAAATGGCTCGATGATGACACGCTGAATGGCCCCGGTGTCGCCGATATGAAAGGCGGCATATCCGTGATCCTCCATGCATTGAAAGTATTTGAGGCGAGCGAAAATGCAAACGCACTTGGTTATGACGTCTTCATCAATTCGGATGAAGAAACGGGTTCGCTCGCATCTTCCGCACTTATTGCGGAGCTTGCGCGAGGAAAGCTGGCGGCGCTCACATATGAACCCTCAGCCCTGCCCGATGGCACGCTGGCACACGCACGCGGCGGTAGCGGGAATTACTCGGTTATCTTCAAGGGCAAGAGCGCCCATGCAGGACGAAATCCGCAGGATGGGCGAAATGCCATCGTCGCTGCAGCCGACCTGGCCCTTCGCCTAAAAAGCCATCAAAGCGATGCAATAAGTATCAATCCGGCGAAGATCGAAGGAGGTGCAGCCAATAATGTTGTGCCCGATAATGCCGTGCTGCGCTTCAATATCCGCCCCAAGACGCCAGAGGCCGCGAGTGTCTTCGCCACCGAACTTGCGCAGTTGATCGCCCAGGTCGAGGATGAGCATGAAGTCGCCATTCACCTGCATGGCGGTGTCACGCGTCCTCCCAAGCCTGTCGATGCGCAAGCTCAGCGCCTTTTCGATCTGGTCAAGGAATGCGGCGCACAATTGGGCCAGGATATAGGCTGGCAATCCACCGGTGGTGTTTGCGACGGAAACAATATTGCCGCTTGCGGAGTGCCAGTGGTTGATACAATGGGTGTGCGCGGGGGGGCGATCCATTCACCACAGGAATTCCTGATCGTTTCTTCGCTGGCCGAGCGTGCCGCGCTATCTGCATTGGTAATTGGCCGTATAGCTGCTGGAGACATGAATTGACTTTTCGCCTGCGCGCAGCGCGCCTTGATGATCTCGAACCGCTTTACGAAATGGCCAAGCTGACAGGCGGCGGCTTCACCAATCTGCCTGCTGATCGAAATGCACTGTCGGACAAGCTTGAACTGGCCAATTCGGCATTCACCAATGAAGGCGACGAGCTGACCGACGAACAATTCGTGCTGGTGCTTGAAGATTCTGAAAGCGGCGCTGTTCGCGGAACTTGCCAGCTGATGACGCAGGTGGGCCAACACTGGCCTTTCTATTCCTATCGCCTCACTACGCTGACACAACACAGCCAGGAGCTTGACCGCACCGTTCGCGCGGAATTGTTGAGCCTCGTTACCGATTTGGAAGGTTCGAGCGAGGTCGGCGGACTATTCCTCCACCCGAATGAACGCGCAGGCGGGCTTGGCCTGCTGCTCGCGCGCAGCCGATACCTGTTTATTGCCATGCATCGTAATCGCTTTTCTGACCGGGTGTTGGCCGAACTGCGCGGCGTGATCGACGATCGCGGCGGCTCACCCTTTTGGAACGGCGTTGCGGGACGCTTCTTCGGAATGGGCTTCCAGGAAGCGGACTATTTCAACGCTATTCATGGCAATCAGTTCATCGCCGACCTTATGCCAAAGCATCCAGTCTATGTCGCCATGCTGGACAACCACGCGCGCAGCGTAATCGGAGTGCCCCATCCATCCGGTCGCGCCGCCATGCGGATGTTGGAGAATGAGGGGCTTCGCTACAACGGCTATGTTGATATCTTCGATGGTGGCCCCACCATGATTGCCCCGACCGACGAGGTTAAGAGCGTGAAAGAGAGCGAGGAGCGCAAGATTTCTTCAGCAGATCTCGACCAGGGTGAACGTACGATCCTTGCAACAGGCAGGCTCTCCACATTCAGGTCATGCTACGGCGCGCGCGAACTCAACAAGGACGGCAGCATCTCCATAGACTCGCTTTCAGCAGATGTTCTGGACGTGAAGGCAGGCGAAACCGTCTGGAGCGTCGCACGATGAGCCGATTGGTGGAAATCAATTTCGACGGCATTGTTGGCCCCAGCCACAACTATGCAGGCCTTAGTCTGGGCAATTTGGCCGCAACCAGCCATGCCGGCGATATCTCCTATCCGCGTGCAGCCGCGCTT
>DMWU01000108.1 GCA_003483125.1 Erythrobacter sp.
GAGCAGCTGGGGCGGCTGGGCCCGAAGTTGATAGATCAGCATCGCGCGATGCTTGCCAATAGCCAGGCCGCAGAAATGCTTTTATCTCATGGGCTTGTTGAGATAACGCGCTTTGCGGCGCGTCGATAGAACTGTGGATGATTAACGCGGTTTAGGCTCACACAATTCTACATTACGTAGAAATACGCATAGCTTGCGCGCCAACCGGAAGTTGTTCTGGGAAGTCGACAGCGACTATTGGCATAGGCACTCATTGAAACCGGGCCTCACCTGACTGGCGCAAGTGCACGAACGCACCTATTAGGTGATCGCGGATTTGGCCGCTTAATCGTCATCGGGGACTGAGAATCGCCCGCTGACCCGTCCCCTGGTATCTGCTGAATCGGGATCGGTGGTCGTTGCAGAACCCGTTGCCCTGCCGTCGACACTCGAAATTCCGCTGGCCAAGTCGATGATGAGCCGCGCGCCATTCAACGTGTCCCCTCCTCGGCTCAGCTGGACGTTGCCTGACATGGTAATTACTCTGCGCCCGAAATCATAAACCGCCACGTCGCCGCGGGCAGTTTCGTTGCCGCGTGAGACCAGAACGCCGCCTGTCGCTGTAATCCTCTCGATCCGCAACGTCTCGCCATCGCTGTAATTGACCAGTGTTCGTGCGGCACGCACGCTAAGCCCAGCCTGAGTGATTACGACATTGCCCGAGAGCGCCACACGGTTCTGCCTGTCCTGCAGTTCGATCCGATCGGCCGCATATTCCACGGGCGCACGCGAATTATGCGCCGCGATTGCCTGGGCTTGTAGCTGGATGCCTCCAAATGCCACGCATGTTGTGATGAAACCGCCGCTTGCCCAGCGCAGCGCAGTCTTTCGCAGTCCCCGAAGTCCTGTGTTCTTGTCATGATCAGTCATCAGGGCATCCTCAATTGTCCGGGAACACGCAGCCTGCCCGGTGTCATCGAAAGTTTCGCATTGCCATCCAAAGCAACTGTCCGCTCGGTAAGGTCGATACGAAGCCTGTCTGCAGAAAACGTACCCGCCGGCACAGCGCCGGCCACGCCGTCATCACCTTCAATCTGTCGCGCTTCGAGATTGACCTCTACATTGCGCGCCATAAGCGAATAGCCATCTGCCGCTTCAAGCCGGATTGTGCCGGGGATAGATACAACTTCCGAGTTGATATCATATTCGCCCTCGCCGGCACTAAGCCGTGCGGGGCCGTCGTTAAGCAAGAGGCTGGCGACGAGGTTTCGCATCCGCACAATACCCTCGCGGCTTGATTGCTGCACAGCCTCGCCAGCCGTCAACGTAAACGGGCGACCGCGATCATCCTGGCCACGATAAAGGGCGTTATCGACCGTCATGCGCTCGCTGATCATCGCAACCTTGTTGCGATCTAGAAGAAAGCTGACCTCGCCCCGGGGAGATAGCGGCGTTATGACCATTAATGCTGCAACCACGCCCACGCCCATAGGAAGTGCGCGCCCAAGGAAGTGGACGAGTTTGTCATGCGAACCGCCAGGCGCAGCGAAGTGCTGGCGCTCGCTGCGCAAAAGCTTCGCTTCGCTTGTTTCAATTCGCCGCTTGATGATCATCGCTGAAAATCTACCTCAACTGAAATCATTCGTGGCTGAATAAGTCGCGATCAGCCCAGCCCGCAATATCCAGTCTCGCGCGAGTTGGAAGGAAATCATAACAGGCCTGCGCTATCTCAAGCCGTCCTTCGCGTTCGAGCCTTTCGACTAGGACTTCGCGCAAGCGGTGAAGGTAGCGCACGTCTGATGCGGCATATTCTCTCTGCGCATCGTTGATCTCTGGCGCACCCCAGTCGCTCAATTGTTGTTGCTTGGACATCTCGCCGCCCAGCAACTCATGGACCAGATTCTTCAGCCCGTGCCTGTCGGTATAGGTCCGGGTCAGCTTGCTAGCGATCTTCGTGCAAAATACCGGCGCCGCCATGACGCCAAGATAATATTTTATCGCAGCCAGATCGAAGCGGGCGTAATGATAGAGTTTTAGCCGTGCGGGGTCTGCGAGCACCGCCATGAGGTTAGGAGCGTCAAACTCGCTATCGACACCAAACCGAACCAAGTGTTCATCACCCCCGCCATCGCTGATCTGCACCAGGCACAGGCGGTCGCGATGCGTGATGAGACCCATGGTTTCAGTATCCACGGCAACAGGGCCATCGCCCAATACGCCTTCGGGTAAGTCTTCTTCGTGAAAATAAACAGCCATCGCAAATCGCTTTAGGCCGATTGGGGAAAGAGGGGAAGGGGTGGTGACATAAGGATTATTCACGCATTAGTTTGGTGCAATGGGCAATGACGCAATTCCTGAAAGCTGGCGCGCGGCGCTTGAACCTGCTTTGCAGAGTAAAGAGGCCCGCAAATTGGGCGGATGGCTGCGCGCTGAAGAGGATCGCGGCGGAGCTATCTATCCACCACGTGGGCAGCGCCTTGCGGCCTTGGAACTCACGCCTCTTGAAAACGTGCGTGTCGTGATTTTGGGCCAGGATCCTTATCACGGACCGGGCCAGGCACATGGACTGGCATTTTCAGTGCCTGACGGGGTCAAGGTGCCGCCATCGCTGGTCAATATCTACAAGGAGCTTGAGAGCGATCTGGGCATTGGCCGGCGTGATAGCGGCAATCTGAAGAATTGGGCTCGGCAAGGAGTTTTGCTGCTGAACAACACGCTCACGGTTGCGGCAGGGCAGGCTGGAAGCCACGCCGGGCGTGGATGGGATGCGATCACCGACGCATGTGTTGCCGCCGTGGTCGAACGAGGGGAGCCCACGGTCTTTATCTTGTGGGGCAGCCATGCGCGGAAGAAAGCGGAGCGCGTCAAAGGTCTGGGAGCGAGCGACAAGCACCTCGTGCTCACAAGTCCGCATCCCAGCCCCCTATCTGCCCATTCCGGCTTCTTCGGCTCAAAACCATTCAGCCAAGCCAATGAATTTCTCAAAGCGTATGGGTGCGAAACCATCGATTGGTGAACTGCTTGGCCCAATGCGCGAATGCTGCCAGTAATTAGGCGAAATCAGGAGTTATTGATGAACACGTATCGCAAAGCTTTTGGCGCGATTGCACTTTCAACCACTTTGTTGGCATCGCCGATTGGGGCTGTGAGTGAGCCGGTTGCAATCGAGATTCCGTCTGCCGAAGATTCTTCAGCAGAACAACAAGGGCGGATTGCTTATGAAGAGGCAATCGCCCTCGCCGACATCTGGCTAGACCAGATCCAGCAATTTGAACGAATTCCCGCAATATCCGCGTCCATCGTCGTACAGGACAGGACCTGGGCAAGCGGGTATGGGACCATTGATCGTGCTGGCCGCATTCCGGCGACGGCGGATACGATCTACTCAATCTGTTCGATCTCTAAACTCTTCACGGCCGTTGCATTCATGCAGCAATGGGAAATGGGCAAGGTGCGCCTTGACGAGCCCGTGACGACCTATTTGCCATGGGCGACACTCGCGGAGGATGAGAGGGAGAGCGTGCCCATCACCATGCGCGGCTTGCTGACCCATTCTGCGGGATTGCCGCGTGAGGCAGTCAATCCCTATTGGACAGGTCCGAATTTCCCCTTCCCTTCCAGCGATGAGGTGCGCGATGGAATCTCTTCACAGTCGCCGCTCTATCCCGCTTCCCGCACATTTCAGTACAGCAATCTGGGCATAACCTTAGTTGGCGAAACTGTCGCAGAGGTAAGCGGTACCCCTTATGATGAATATATAGCTACCAGGATTCTCCAGCCATTGGGTATGGAGAACACGCAGCCATTCATTCAGGCGGATCAGTTCGGGAAAGAGATGGCTGTTGGTTGGAGCGCCCTCAATCCGGATGGCACTCGTTCACCGGTCAACCTGTTCGATGCTCGCGGGATCAACCCCGCGGCAGGTTTCAGTTCTACGGTAACCGATCTCGCAAAGTTTGCCTCTTGGCAGCTACGCTTGCTCAAGAGTGGTGAAGCAAACTTGCTGCTCGCCTCGACACTGCGTGAAATGCACCGGGTCCACTACTTGACGCCCGATCGCCGCACAAGCTGGGGGCTGGGATTTGCCAATTTCCAAATTAATGGGCGCGAAGTTGTAGGGCACGGCGGCTCATGCCCGGGCTATCGCAGCCAATTGTTGATTGATCCGGCAAATGGAGCGGCAATTGCCGTTGCAATGAATGCGATGGAAAGCGCGGGGGGCATAGCCCGCAGGTTGGGCGGGTTACTTGCCGCCCGTCTCGGAGCGAACAGCTTTGAGCAGCCTAAGGGCGGGGCCGTAAATCTTGCCGAATATGCCGGATTTTACGATCCTGCTCCTTGGG
>DMWU01000063.1 GCA_003483125.1 Erythrobacter sp.
CGGTGAGGGTGAAGCCGGTGAGATTGAGGCAGCTACTGAGGCGGAAGCATCCAAAGTACTGTTCAGCATGGATGGTCGGCGGCTTTTCAAATTTGGTCTGTTCGAATTCTCGCTTGCCGTTTTCGCGGTGTTGGGCGGTTTGGCGCAATATGCTGAGACCTTCATTTCGATAGAGCTGTGGGATCTCGATCTGTGGCGCGGGCTGGCAGAGGAGCAGGGGGCTAAAATTTCCGGACTGGGCCCTGCCATCCAGGTGATTAGCGCATTGGCCGGTCTCATCGTCCTGCTCTTTATCGGTTCTGCGACAGGGCTGGTGCGTACCTTCCTGCGCGATTGGAGCTTCATATTGGAGAAGACGGCGCGGGGCTTCCGCCGCCGCCGGGGCCTGTTCACGCGCACCGATGTGGTCATGCCGCAGCACAGGGTTCAAGCGGTGAAGATCGGCACAGGCCTTGTGCGCAATCGCTTCGGCTGGAAATCACTAAGCTTCGTTAGCCTGGCGCAAGATAGTGGCTCGTCCAATCACGTGGTGGCGCCTTTTGCGCAGGACGAAGAGATTACGCCGATTATCAAGGCTGCAGGTTTCGAGCCACCGGCTGAAGCGTTGGACTGGCACCGTACTAGCAAGAAATACCGTCTCGACAGGATACTGGCCACCTGTGCGATCTTCGTTCTGCCGATAATTGTCCTTACTATTTATGCGCCGCTCTTCATCATATTGATCCCCTGGGCGCTCATGATCGCATCAATACTCGGCAACCTTTATGCGTGGAAGTTCCGCCGCCATGCACTCGATAATGGGCAGGTTATTTCTACCCGTGGGTTCTTTGCGCCGAAGACGCAGATAGCCTCCCGCGTAAAACTGCATTCGGTTGAGCTGTCGCGAGGTCCCATCGCTTATCGGCGTTGTTATGCGACGCTCCACTTGGGATTGGCCGGTGGCGGATTTTCCATTCCGGGCGTAGAGATCGAGCGCGCACGCGAGCTCAGGCAGGCGATTCTGGCCAGTATCGCCGAGCGAGATTTTTCCCAGCTGACTTGATCTGCGCGGGCTTGCGGCTAAGTCCGTTGAAATGACGCAGCCAATGCCCTTCGTTTCCGATAACGCCGCATCGGTTCATCCCAACATTTGGGAGGCTATGCGCGCAGCCGACAATCCCGACATGCCTTATGACGGCGACCGCCAGAGCGCTATTCTGGATGAACGGTTTAGCGAATTGTTCGGGCGCGAATGTGCGGCACTATGGGTGGCCACAGGTACGGCGGCGAATTGCCTGGCCCTGGGCACGCTGGTCCAGCCGCATGGCGGTGTGGTTTGCCATCGCGAGGCACATGTCGAAGTGGATGAGGGTGGCGCGCCCGGTTTCTATCTTCATGGCGCCAAGCTGATGCTGGCTGACGGCAATTCGGCAAAGCTGAAGCCAAGCGATATTGCAGCTGTGGTCGAACCGATTCGTGACGATGTGCACCAGGTGCAGCCGCATGCGATTTCGATCACGCAAGCGAGCGAATATGGCTGTTCTTACAATGCGCAAGAATTGAGCGAACTGGGCGCATATGCCAATATGCGCGGGCTGGGTATACATATGGATGGCGCGCGCTTTGCCAATGCGGTTGCCTTTCTCGATTGCGCGCCTGCTGAGGCCGTGGGGCCATGCGATACGCTCAGCTTTGGCTTTATCAAGAATGGCGGGTTGGGGTCGGAGGCTGTCATCCTGTTCGATCCTGCCCGTGCGGATGAGGTGCGTTATCGCCGCAAGCGTGCCGGGCATTTGCAATGCAAGGGGCGTTATCTTGCCGCGCAAATCCTTGCCATGCTTGACGGCGATCTGTGGTTGGAGAATGCGCGTTCCGCCAATGCGGCCGCAGCGGAAATCGCTGGCGCCTGTGGCGAGCGGCTGATTCATCCGGTGGAAGCCAATGAAATATTCATGCGCTGCACGGCGGCAGAGCGCGACTCATTGCGCGCGCAAGATTTCGAGTTCTATGATTGGGGCGACGATGCAGCGCGTTTCGTCACCGCATGGAATACGCCGCAAGAACATGCGGTGGCTCTAGCCAAAGCGATCGCCGCCTTATGAACGGGGCTGAGACGCAGGGCATGATGCGCCCCGCGATCATTATTCCCTTTCTGCTGACCGGAGCTATCTGGGGTTCAACCTGGTACGTGATCACCGGGCAAATCGATGGCGTGCCTGCGGCGTGGTCGGTATTCTACCGTTTCCTGCTGGCTACTCCCGCAATGTTCCTGCTGGCGATTGTGATGAAGCGCAGCCTGGCAATGAACCCGAAGGCGCATTTGCTCGCCATGGTGGTTGGAATCTCCCAATTCAGCGGCAATTTCCTGTTCGTCTATCATGCGGAACTGCACATTACCTCCGGCATTGTGGCGGTGATGTTCGCCCTACTGATGGTACCCAATGCGATATTCGCACGCCTGTTCATTGGCGAGCGCGTCCAGGGAGGTTTCCTGCTGGGCAGTGCAGTTGCGATCATCGGCGTTTCAATGCTGTTGACGCATGAGTGGCAGGCATCGAAACTGGGCGGCGATGTGGCGCTCGGCATTTTCCTGGCAATTGGCGGCATGCTTGCAGCTTCGTTCGCCAATGTTGTCCAGGCGAATGACACAGGGCGCGCAATCCCGATGGTTACCTTGCTTGCCTGGGCGATGCTTTACGGAATTTTCGTCGACCTCATATTTGCGCTC
>DMWU01000206.1:0-187 GCA_003483125.1 Erythrobacter sp.
AGGACGAAAGCGACAGCGGTGCCTCCGAGCACTTTGGTGAAGTCCGGGTCTAGGCTTAGAGCCAAGCTAGCGATACGCTTGCTAAGTCTTTTCATCGACTTTCTGCGGCATTGAGTTAGGAATGAGCCAAATCCCCGATAACGCAAACTCACGAATATCCATCCGGATTGCGTGATTGCCAGGCCCA
>DMWU01000206.1:507-12584 GCA_003483125.1 Erythrobacter sp.
CATTAGCTTTGCTCGCATCGGCATAGTAGCTCGCCAGATCGCCCTTACGGCGACCTACAATCTCTATAGGAATTTCCTTTGAACAGGCGTCCTCAAAACCCTTGACCATGTCCATTACCGAATAGGCCTTGCCGGTCCCGATGTTGAAAGCATCGCACCCTGTGGTCGCTGCAGCAAACTCAATCGCAGCCACATGCGCGCGGGCTAAATCGACGACATGAATAAAGTCGCGTTCACCAGTTCCGTCTCGCGTTTCATAATCGTCACCGAAGACATCAAGATGGGGGCGCCGACCAACCGCGACCTGAGCGATATAGGGCATCGGATTGTCGGGCACGCCGTTCGGGTCCTCGCCAATCTCTCCGGACGAGTGGGCGCCAACAGGATTGAAGTAGCGAAGTAGTGCGGCTGACGCGCCATCTGTCGCAATGCACCAATCGCGGATCACCTGCTCGGCCATGAGCTTGGTGCGGCCATAGGTGTTGGCAGGATTGAGCGGGTGATCCTCATCGTAAGGCAGGTATTGCGGTTCGCCATAGACAGTGGCCGACGAAGAAAAGACGATCCCTTTGCATCCGGCGCTGTCCATGGCCCGCAATAGGCTCAGTGTACCGAGGACATTGTTGTCGTAATATTTGAGGGGCTCTTCTTCCGAAGCGCCGACAGCCTTGAGCCCGGCAAAATGGATCACCGCATCGGGCGCGAACTCGACCATGACTTCAGCCAGCCTGGCGTCATCGCGCACATCGACTTCAGCCTCGCCAAAATCTGCATTGGCAAGCCGGCGGACACGGCGAAGAGATTCTGGAGAGCTGTTGCAGTAGTTGTCGCAGGAGAAGACATCATGGCCTGCGCGCAGCAGCTCGAGGATCGTGTGGCTGCCAATATAGCCCGCACCGCCGGTAACCAGGACTCTCATCTCGAAACGTCCTCATTCATTGCTTCTCTGAGCTCATCGATCTCGCGCTTGAGCGCCTCATATTCGGCCAGCTTGCGGGCGAGGAAACGCCTGGTGATGGCGGCCTTCTCGGAAATACCCCTGGGCGTGAGGATATAGGCGTAGCGGCGCTTGTCACTCGCAGCCGAGAAGTTGCCGAGCTTGATGAAGCCCATGTCGATGAGCGCACGCAGGACGTAATGGGCCCGGCCAAGGCTGACCCCAAGCGCCTCGGCCAGCTCCCTTTGCGAGAGCTCGGGATTGTCCTCGAGCATGCGCAGGACGCGAAAATGCGTGTCTTCGCGGGAATTGGGTTCAGGAGCGCTCATGAGACGGCATCGGGCAGGCTACCGCACAAGCCTGGCAGCGCGGCCGGCCTGAGAGAATTGTTGTCGGTAAGCGTGCAATGAATTTGCATCGTTCAATTTTGAACGATAGGCAGGACTGCCATGTTTGGCAAGCTAAATTATTGAAAAATCTAAAGCCATAAGAAGATTGGGGGGAGGCGCATTGTGCCTTTCAATTGTTCACTGCTGTCCTGTGGCCAGGCTGGCCGAGAGGATCGGGAATGGGCGACACTTAGCGGCGAGAGCGTCTCAGGGGCGGGCCGAGGTTCGAGCGTGGCGCCAGGGGCATGGGGCGTTTTCCGGTACCTTTCCGGTTGTTACGAAGCGTGACTGCCGCGCTGAATAAAGCTGTCACTACCGGCTCGACCGGCGCTGCGGGTCATCATCGGCGATCTTATACACCATGGAGTTCGGGTTCGTGCGCCGCCGATTGACATAGCCGCAAATTACGATGTCGCCATTGGGCAGGATCTTGAACAGGCGGAACACCTTTGCGCGTTGCGATCGAGGCTTGCGCGCGGGCCTCGAAAGGCGCTTGAAAAAATTGCCGGTACGTAAAATCATCCTGAAAAAAACTCCTGTTAATTGGCATTTTATCACCATCCCACCAATGACAGCACGCAATGGGAAGGAGGCTTGATCCCTTGGCCTCACGGCATGAGGAGCAAGGCGAGCGAGAGGAAGAGGGCCAGCCTCAAGGCATGCTCAACTAGACCTAGAACATGCTTGCTGCGCTGGGGTTTTGCGATGACTGAAGCCCTCAAGCTCTTCTTGCAATGAGCCATTAAGCGCTGGCCGGAGGGGCTTCGTCGCTGCTGCCGGCGCCGCCGGCAATTGCAAGACCGATCGCTGCAGCAGCTGCCACCGCCAGTCCAATCCCGGCAGCTGAACCGATTTTGTTTTCACGCTCCGTGGGGGCGGTTTTGCGTTCAAATACTGAATCGGCAATAGCAGGCGTCGCAGCCAGTGAAACTATGGCGAGAGTCGACGCCAGAAATCCCAACTTCATATATTTTTCTCCGAACAACTTTAGAGGTAATGACTATCACTTTTGAGTAGGTAGGAATACGTATGCCGTATACAGCGAAAGAATCTTGCTAATTGTAAAAAATGGACAGCCGAGATTTTTTCCGGTCTTTCTTCCAGCAGCCGCATGCATGCTTATGGATAGTCGGAGCGAAACAGATTGATTGATGGGGTCGCTTTGATATGGCCGGTTTTATGTCGGAGAGGAAATTGGCTGAAGCTGAGTGGTATCTGGCGCAGCTCAAGCCCAACTGCGCGCAGATCGCGAAGCGGAACCTCGAGCAGCAGGGCTTCGAGGTCTTTCTCCCGCTTGAACGGCGCAGCCGCACTACAGGCCGAAAATCAGCCGTCGAGGCAAGGCCCTATTTCCCCGGATACATCTTCGTCGCGGCAGCGATGAGAGCGGCGCCAGCGCGGTCCATTCGCTCAACGCAAGGGATCGCCCAACTCGTCAGCTTTGGTACTGCCCCTGCCAAGGTGCCCGATGAACTCATCGATGCACTCAAGCAGCATTGCGACGAGGAGGGAATATTTGCGCCGATGGAAGAATTGAAGATCGGCGACCGGGTCCAGCTGGTCGGCGGGCCCTTTGCCGATCTGGTTGGCGAGATTCAAAGGCTGGCTGGCAGTCAGCGCGTTTGGCTGCTGCTCGAGAGGCTGGAAAACGCTGCGCCTGTCTCGGTCGCCCATGCCAGTATAAGGGTATTGGGATGAGCCAAGCGCAAACTGTCAGGTTGAGACAGGAACATTTCTGGCGTGGGCTCTTCTTTATTACTATAGCCCTGGTCATTGGCTTCGCCTGCGCGCCGGCACTTCCAGCCGGACTGCCCTTGCTCAATGACAAGCTCCTTCATTTTGGCGCCTTTGCGGCGCTGACTGTCATGGCGCTGCTTGCCTTTCGCAAGGCGCGTGCCGTGATGGTGCTGATGGGCCTGTCAGGGCTTGGCCTCGCAATCGAATTGCTGCAAGCCATGCCATTCATCAATCGCAGTGCAGAGGGCATGGATTGGCTGGTCGACGTCCTTGCCATTGCATTTCTCCTGGTCCTCGCCAGGGCGTTCAAATATCTTGCCGCAGCGGGCAGGTGAGAGCATGTCGAGTGAGGCGCGCGCGAAATGCCGGGACAATTTTCCATTGTCCAGCATCCCGTCGGTTGTGGCGTAGGGGAAAATATTGTCGCTTTCCTACAAGCTCCGACAAGTTCTCAAGACTAGGGCCCCGCAGTCGTTTGTTGACTTCTGTCAATCGGCAATGAACCCTGTCGTAGACTTTTTGGACGCAATGAATGCTTGACCGTACGAACACATCCTTGGCCACAACAAGTAAATCGCCCTTGGCGGGATCGAGTGAGAGGCTGGCATTCTATCTATTGGCAGGTCTTGGTGCCCCAGCAGTCATCTGGTCAACCTTGCGCGGCGTGCCGCTTGGCGATGAACAGATCCGCGCAACATTGATCGAGCTTTTCCTTGCCAATATGGGCTCCTGGTACCTTCTTGAGAGGCTCCATTCCTACGCGCGAGCGCGCATGTTGTCCTATGTGGTACCCGCCAATCTGAGCCTGTTCGGTATTTTTGTCCTGTTGAACGCCGTTTCCAGGATCTCGATCTCGTTCTCATTATTCATCGCCTGTTTCCTTTGCACCTTGGCAATCAGCTTCCTGGTCACGCTCAAGAGGCGGCGGCCGAGGCCCTCGCTCCAACATTACCTTGTTACTGCCGGCTCGGCCGGAGAGCTGGAAGGAAAATATGGCTTCATACCGCTCGGTTCGATCGAAGAATTCAACGCGCTGATCGAGGAAGGCAGGTTAAGCGGCTCTGTCGTCGCAGACCTGCATCATGACCACGATCCCGACTGGGAGCGGCTATTTGCCAAGGCTGCGCTAGAGGGCATCCCCGTCTATCATTACAGGCTGATCGAAGAAACGCTGAGCGGCGAGGTCAAGATCAATCACTTGCGAGAGAATGATCTCGGCTCTCTGATACCCAACCTGCCATACATGTCGGCGAAGAGAGCCTTCGATCTCATCGCCTCGATACTTGTTGCGCCAGCGATACTGATCTTGGGGGGCGTGATCGCCATTGCGATCAAGCTCGATTCACCTGGGTCGGCATTCTTTATTCAGGATAGGGTCGGGTTCCGCGGGCAGGTGTTCCGAATGGTGAAATTCAGGACTATGCGCGAGGCCCCTAAGGCCGATCACAAAGAGGCGCGGCGCGAACAATCGATGACACAGGATGACGACCAGCGCATAACGCGGGTCGGGCGCCTATTGCGCAAGACGCGGCTCGATGAGTTGCCGCAAGCTTGGAACATCTTGCTTGGCGAAATGAGCTGGATCGGCCCAAGGCCCGAAGCCCAAGATCTGGCGGAATGGTATGAGGGCGAAATTCCATTCTATTCCTATCGTCATATCGTGCGGCCCGGCATCACTGGCTGGGCGCAGGTAAACCAGGGTCATGTCACCAGCCTGCAGGCCGTCGAAGCTAAGCTGAGATTTGATTTCTACTATGTAAAGAACCTCTCGCTTTGGCTGGATGTATTGATCGCGCTGAAGACCCTGCGCGTCGTGGTCGTCGGGATAGGCGCGAAATGAAGAAGGTCTTGGTTACCGGGTCTGCCGGATTTATTGGTTTTCACCTTTCCAAACTGCTCCTCGATGAAGGATTCGCCGTCGTCGGCTATGACGGGATGACTGACTATTACGATGTGCGTTTGAAAGAACGTCGGCATCAGATGTTGCTTCAGAACCAACGTTTCAGCGCGAATGTCGGCATGCTGGAAGATTACGAGGGCCTGCGCCAGCTGACGCTGAGCGAAGAGCCGGACATAATCGTACATCTGGCAGCTCAGGCGGGCGTACGATACAGCCTGGAAAATCCGCGCGCCTATATCGACGCCAACATAGACGGCACCTTCAATGTGATGGAGTGTGCGCGTGAACTGGGCGTTGGCCATTTACTCATGGCATCCACCAGCTCGGTCTATGGTGCAAATGAGGACATGCCCTTCAAAGAGCGCGATAAGTGCGACACCCAGCTCACGCTCTATGCCGCTACCAAGAAGGCGAATGAGGCCATGGCGCATAGCTATGCCCATCTGTGGAACCTGCCGACAACCATGTTCCGCTTCTTTACAGTCTACGGTCCGTGGGGTCGCCCCGACATGGCCCTTTTCAAATTCACCAAGGGTATTCTCGAAGGCGCGGCAATCGATATTTACAATCAGGGCGAGATGTCTCGCGACTTTACTTATGTAACCGATTTGGTTCGTGGAATTCGCCTTTTAATTGATAAAGTACCAAATAGGCCTGATAGTTCGGAGGGTATTGCGAAGAATGACAGTCTTTCGCCGGTCGCCCCTTATCGTATTGTCAATATCGGCAATAGCGGCAAGGTGCGGCTGATGGACTTCATCGAGGCGATCGAAGAGGAATGTGGGCGCAAGGCGGTAAGAAACCTGATGCCGATGCAGAAGGGCGACGTGCATGCGACTTGGGCCGATGCGAGCTTGTTGAATGAATTGACCGGCTATCGACCGGGAACCGATATTCGCGAGGGCATTCGCCAATTTGTGACCTGGTATCGCGATTATTACCAAGTCTGAGGGCTGCGTTGCGCAATCTTTAGGGCCAAAACCGGCAATCACCAGGTCGCCAATTGGCGCAATTCACGAACCCGTCTTTCATTCTCGTTTGCCAAGCACTGTACTTCGATCAGCTCGCGCTGATTTTCTTCGGTTGCCCTCTCCTTGGCCGTGAGGTTGCAACGCGCGTCACGCTGCTTGATCCAAACGGATTGCCGAGAGGACAGTTTCTGGCGCATGCCTTCATCCAATTCAGCCCAGAGTTCGTTCAGCTTGTTCTTTGAAGTCGCCAGGCTGTACCTTGCTTCAGCCAAATCTGCACTCAACACTGCGCCGCGGGCCTCCATGACCTCCTTTTCATAAGCCCTTAACCGGGCCTGCTGAGTTTCGATCGGCGCGAGCGCGATCGGCGCGGACTGTACCAATCTGATCAGTACGCCAATTCGAGCCGCGTCCCTGCCCGCCAGGTCGGCTTCAACGACGCGCACCGGTTCCGAGCTGGAAATGGAATAGAAGATTGGCAGATAGGCGATTTGAGGCGCCGCAGGGAGCGTGAGATCATATTGTGAGGACAGGGCAGTCGCGAGCCGCTCAAGGCTTTCCATACCGGCCGGCGCGGGCTCAACGGCTCTCCTTGCCCAACACAGAACCGAACCATCGTTTGAAACACCTCGATCTGAGACCTCCTTGATGATTACAGCTACGCTATCGCCGGCCAAGTTTTTGCTGCCTCCCAAGCTTGCCAGAGAAGCGATTGCATCATCGAACTGAGCCCTGACCTGCTCATCTGCAAGGGAGGAGCCGTAGCGCATAATTTCAATAAGGCGCGTAACCCCTTCAGGAGAGGTATCGCGAGCAAGCGAAGTCTTCATCACATAATCGCGCAGGGCATCCCGACCTACATCACCGCCGCATCCCCTTGCTGCGATGGGCTCGGCCGATTGCTCAGTGCATGAAGCAATGAAGGCCGAGGCTGCCAGAAGCAAAGTGACGCCTAGAAGTTTCCAAGAAGCCAATAGATTCATCGATTCAGGCTCATAGGGATTTGGGCCGCGAGGCGGCAAGCCGCCTTAGTAATTAAAATTATAGTCTGGATCGACATCATTCCATTTCACGTCAACTTTATCAATCTGCTCAAAAACGCTTGGTGCAACGCCACTGATTACGCCGGTATATTCGAATTTGACCAGATCCTTGCCCAAACTATCCTTGCCCTGCAGGATTCGAGAGTAGGAACTGGGTTCAACATAAACTTGTCGCAAGGGCAAGAATTGGTCTTCATCGCCAGCGTCACTGGTAAAGCCAATCTCAAAGAATATGCTTGAAGTCTTGTCGACCGCAGATTTGAGCACATCGAAATCTGCCGGCTGCAATTGCCCTTTTTCATCGCGAGCAAGGCCGCCGAGCGCTTTGTAATATAGATCACCGCCTCGATAATAGAGGACGATGTCGAATGAGATCTTGTCGGTACCCCCTTCATAGGCCTTCTCCGCATCACCCCGGCTCGGCGTTTCTGAAATGGGGACCCGGACGTACTCTTCACCGCCGACAAGTTTGTAGACCTCGAGGTCGCGAATCAAAACTGAGGGCAGATCATTTCGGTTCTCGTAGCGACCGTCATTGATCGATTCTCCGCCTGAACAAGCTGACAATGCGCAGACGACTGACAGGGCCGTGAAACGGCACTTCTTGAACTTCATCTTCATCCTGTACTGCCCTTCTATAATCGCTCCACTTCCGGGCATGATGACTAAAATTGCGCGCCTTTCACCTAGCATTTAAACGCATTGGCCTAAGCCAAACCCGATCCTTCCATGTCCGAACAGTGGGCAGCCAATATCAATCTATAATTCTGATTTTCAACGATTAATTGGATTTGAACTAGAGTTATTCGGGCGGTTGATCCGCGCCCGACTCAGCCTCTTCATCGTTTGCTTCGGGACCGATCGGCGGAGGGCCAGATTCCACCTCTCCCGGCAATGATTCATTACGTTCCCGCTCGAGCCGCTCCATATATTCGCGCTCGATTTGCTCCACACGAGCCTGTTCTGCTGCGGCATCGGCATCAATGGTTGAAAGTCGTTCTGCGCGTGCCGCCTCAATCAGCTGACTGAACCGCACATCGGAACCCTCAGCCCGATCGGCATAGGCTGCATTTATCATTTGCTGCGTACACCCGGTAGAGCCGCCCGCCCCTGCGGGATCGCAAGACAATGTGCCGAATGCCCCAACCATTTCATAGCTTTCCACACGCTGGGTCCAGGCAACATTCTCCGGGCTGTCGCTGGTGCGCAGGGTCTCGGGAATGCGATAGCGCTCATTCTCTGCCTTACGCGCGCAGACGGTAATTTCGCCACCTTCCGGTTCGGGGCAATCATCGTCGCCATAGACAATCACCATGTTGACCTTCTCGTTTTGCTCGTCTTGCGCAAGTGCAGGACAAGGCAAGCCAAGGGCAATTGCAGCGGATGATAGGGCAAGTGAAAGGCGAAGGTTCATGTCGTGTCCTCTCTGGGCGCAAACTGGTGATGGTGTTTAAACATCACATCGCTTGAATAGCATATTAAGCGCATTTTCGCGCAGTGATGCAGATCAAATCCTCTCGGCAAGCTTGATCGCCGCGCGGCAACCCAGCCTGATAGCGCCAGATAACAAGGGGTAAGCCGGAGCGCGCTCTGCCCCGGCGGCCAGCGCCGCATCGCGATGCGCGCGTTCGTCCTCGCGGAATTCCTCGATCATATCCGCAAGTTCGGGATCATCTCCATCCTCGTTCAGCCGATCGAGTTGCTGCGAGTAGTGGCGATCGATTTCTTCTTCGATTGCGGCCGTACAAGCCATTGCGGCCTCTGGCCCAATCAGTGCGGTCCCTGCTCCCAAGGCAAAGCCTGCGACCGACCAGAATGGCTGGAGCGCCGTTGGCCGAACACCGCGTTTGGCAATAAGAGCATCGAAGCGGGCGCGATGCCCCTCTTCCTGCTCTGCCATATGCGCGATCTCCTGCGCATGCGGGCCGCGATCGCCCATCACAGCCATCTGGCCCTGGTAGATACGGGTCGCACCGAATTCGCCGGCCTGATCGACACGGATCATCTGGTGGATTTCACTGGTCTTGATGTTCCCGCTCATAATCAGCGCTTCTGGGCAAGCAATCTGAAGATGGCAAGAGCACTGAAGGTCGAAATAAGGAAATTCCAACCCGCCAGTGAAATGCCAAACAGGTCCCACGGCGCCACATCGCAGCGGAAGAGCGGCGCACCCATAATTGCGTCCATGGCGTTCCCGGATGTGTCGATAGCAGTCGAACAGCTGGTGAGGCCTTCCCACCATCCATATTCGACCCCTGCATGGAATCCGCCAATCAAGCCGGAGGTAAGTATGGCGAGCGCGGCCAAGCCAACCATCAGGCGCTTTTGGGCCGAGACAAATGCGGCAATCGCAAATGCCAGCGCCGCAAAGTGCGGCCAGCGTTGCCACCAGCACATTTCGCAAGGAAACAACCCCAAGACATATTCCGAAACATAGGCGCCACCCAAAAGCGCCGCGGGAATACCCAGCGCCAGGTAGAGTGCAAGCCAGGGTGCCGAATTACCGCCTGTATGGTTCGTCATGATCGTCGGTGCTATCTCTTAGTCGCGCAAGGCGATTGCACTGGGCGTGGTGCGGCGCAAGGTGTCCATCGCATAATGCAGCTGGAAATCCTCGATACCCTTCGCTTCCAACTCCTCAGAAGTTAGCTGGAAGCGCGGATCGGCAATCTTGTCTGATTCCATGTCGGAATCCTCAAGACCGATCTCATTGATCAAGTGGCCACGCAGATCGGATTCGCGCAAAGTGTATTTGCTGCGCTTTGCGAGGTCAGGATCGCTCAATTGAGGCACACTGATATCGGGCTTGATCCCACCTTCCTGAACCGAATGGCCAGCCGGTGTGAAATAGCGTGCTGTCGTCAGCTTGAGCGCGGTGTCCCGGCTAAGCGGCAGCAGCGTCTGCACGCTCCCCTTGCCGAAACTGCGCTCGCCCATGATCAGCGCACGCCGATGGTCCTGCAGCGCCCCAGCAACAATCTCGGATGCAGAAGCAGAGCCTGCATTGATCAGAACGACGATAGGAACTTCGCGTGCAATCGCGCCCCGGAACACCGTTTCTGAATCGTAGGACAGTGTTTCGCCCCGGGCCCGCCCGCGCTGTGAAACAATCCGGCCTTTATCCAGGAAAAGGTCCGACAATGCGATCGCCTCGTCCAGCGAACCGCCCGGATTGGAGCGGAGGTCGAGTATCAGCCCGTTCATCCGGCCGATCGCTTCTTTCTGCAGATCAGTCCAAGAGGCAAAGACGTCGGCACCCACATCAGCCGAGAACTCATTGACTGTGATTACACCGATATTTCCTGCTTCAAGCGCATGGGTCACTGGCTCCAGCTCGATCACGCCGCGCGTCACATCCACTTCGAATGGCTCATCGCGACCAGGGCGGAATATGGTTAGCTCTATCGAGGTGCCTGCCTTGCCGCGCATACGCGCAACCGCCGCATCGAGATGGGTGCCATAAATCAGGTCGCCATCCAGATGGGTAATGTAATCGCCAGACTTCACGCCAGCCTTGTCTGCCGGGCTGCCGCGGAAAGGTGATATGACCTTGACCGCGCCATCCTCCATCACGACCGACAAGCCCAGGCCTGAGTAATTGCCATCGATCAAAGTTTCGACGCGCTGGAAATCGGAGCCATCAAGGTAGGCGGAATGGGGATCGAGTGAGCTGAGCATGCCGTCAATCGCCCCGCGAACCAGCTTTTGGTCATCGACTGACTCAACGTAATTTGCCTTGATCAGCTGGAAGACCGTAAACAGCTTGGCGAATTCGGGGCCGGCACGCCCATCAACCTGCGCCATGCTGGCAGTGGTGACAGGAATCAGTGCAACTGCAGTTACTAGTGCAGCGCTCCTGAGCAGTGGGGCGATTTTCATAAACTCTGGTGCTCCCTTTAATGCCGCTATTCTATCGGGCATTTCGCATTAACGCCAGATTAGGGGCATGACCGGGAATGTGGCGTCCCTTATCGGGCCAGATACGCCTTCAGCCGAAAAATCGACCGTTGAAGGCGGGAATCCGCGGTTTCAGCCAAGATTGGCCAGGACCGGCTTTTAAGAGGCTATATATTCCAGTGGGTTAACGGGCAATCCGTTACGGCGAAGCTCATATGTAATGGCGGTATCATCGCTCCCCGCTCTGCCCAGCGGACTGCCGGCAAGAAGCTGATCGCCCACTTCAACATCGCCTTGCTGAAGGCCGGTGACGAGGCTGGTCCACCCGCCGCCATGTTCGATAATCACGATTCGCCCAAACCCACGATAGGGCCCTGAGAATGCGACCCTGCCCCTAGCCGGCGCAACGATCTGCGCCCCGGGGCGAGGCGCCAATGTTAGTCCGCTTGCTCGGACGCCGCCAATTCCTGTCTCGCCAAAACCTGAAATGGTCCTGCCATTTACCGGGAGCTGGAATTGCCCCGGTATATCGCCTGCCTGCGCCAGTTGCGGCGGATTAGAAGCACGATTCTCTCGAGATGCGCCTGGCTGGCCAGGCCGCACGATTGGCCCCTCGAGCAATGCGAGTTCTTGTCGCAGAGCTGCCGCACGATCGAGCTCTCCGACCAATGCATCAAGATCACGTGCATCTTCCGCGAACACCAGAGCGCGTTCGCGTTCGCGCGCCGCCACGACGCGCGCCTGCCGCAAGGCTATGTCTTGCCGTCCCTCCAATGCCGTGAGTTCCCGCCTGCGCACCGCCAATTGGCTTTCGCTATTGCGCAGCAACTCCAGCGCAAGCCTTGCATCCTCTTCCAACGCGCGGCGATGCGCCAACTCGCTTCGCAAATTCTCGGTCCGCGCCCTGATCTGTGGCAAGGTAGAAGCAAATACGGCGCGCAAATATACTGTTTCCTTCAACGGCCCAGGCTGGAGCGCAGAAAGCGATAACGGCCTGCGCGACATTGTTTGAAGCGCAGCGCTAAGGCGCACTAATGGCTGTTCTTTCTCCGCCAGCCGCGCATCCAGCCCGCGCCGCTCTTCCGCCACCAGCGCCAGTCTCGCCTCACCCGCGGTTATCCCCGCCTCTGCCTGTTGGATGCGGGCTGCAAGTGCAGCGGCCTCACGCCTCGTTCTATCAACCGCTTCGCCGGCCGTACCTGC
>DMWU01000293.1 GCA_003483125.1 Erythrobacter sp.
ATGATCGTCACCAATGCGCACGTCGTGCGCGAGGCATTGCTGGATGACACATTGCGGATCGGCATAGTCCCACCCGAAGGCGACAAGGCCGCCTATGGCCGCGCGATTTCGGTTAGTCCTCGCAACGATCTGGCACTGATTGAAATCACAGACGGGAGCTTGCGCCTGCCTGCGCTCACCATTGCGGGCGGAATTCCAGCCGATCTACGCGACGTATCGGCTGTGGGTTATCCAATGAATGTCGACCAGGCGCAGGGCCTCGACATTGGAGATATCTTTCGTTCGCAACCGCCGGTGAAAAGTCGCGGCTTCATCTCCGGCTCCCGGCCCAGCCGCCAGTTCGATACAATCCTGCATACGGCACCCATTGCGCGCGGAAACTCGGGCGGCCCACTGCTCGACAATTGCGGTCGCGTTTTGGGCGTGAACAGTTTTGGTGCAAATTCCGATGGTACCGACGCGGAATTCTATTTCGCAGTCTCAACGCGCGAATTGCTTCCCTTTCTGCGCGCAAACCAGGTGGAGGCCAGCCTCAACGCCTTACCTTGCCGTAGTCTTGACGATGTAGATGCGGTCGAACGCGCTCGGAACGCTCAATTGCGCGCGGATGCGCTCAATCGGATCAATGCGCGCGACGCGGAATTGCGTGCCAAGCGTAACCGCGCCCAGCTTGAAGCGCAGCTTGCCGTCCAGGATGATCGTGAGACGGCGCTTGCTGCTGCCCTAGTCGCACTGCTCATATCTGCCGGCGCCGGATATTTCGCATTCCACACCAGGCAGGCGGGTGGCGAGCAGAAACCTATTGCCATTGCCGCGGTCGTTTCAGGCATTGCCGCTATCGCGGCGGTCACGCTCTGGCTATCTCGCCCAGGCCTGGAAGAGATTGACGAGCGGGTGGCTGCAGCGATGGATGGGGACCAGGCAGGCGGAGATGAACCCTCATTGGCGACCGAGGGTACAATGCTTTGTGCCATCGTGCAGGAACGCAGCCGAATAACCGGGTCGAGAATGGACGATGTCGAATTTATCTGGGCGGCGGATGGATGCGTCAATGGGCGAACCCAATACGGTATGGCTGACGGCGAATGGCGCCGCGTGCTGGTGCCGGATGACGAAGATGCCGTGTCGGTCAGTTCTTACGATCCGCAGACGCGCACCTTCCGAACAGACCGCTATCCCTTAGGCCGCAATGCGATGGAGCAGATAAGGACGGCTCGCAGGGAATACACCCCGCCACAATGCGGCGTTACTGATGCAGCGCGAGAAATGGGTGAGCAGCAGTCCACTGTGCTTTCACTTTTGCCAAGCAGGCCAAACGAAAGACTGGTTTATAGCTGTGAGCCGCATAGAAGCCCGGGGATTGGCGCGGACGATTAGACCACGGCTGCCGCTTGATTACGATATTAGGCAGCTAGCGCCTCTCCGCTCAATGTAATGCGGTGCATTTCACGTGCGTAGCCTTGATAGTCATTGATAGCATTGTGCCACGTCGTGCGATTGTCCCAGATTGCCACTGTCCCCGGCCGCCATTCCAGGCGGCACTGATTATCCGGCAGCAGTGCCGCATCGTAGAGCCGCTGCAACAGTGGAAGGCTTTCATCCCTGGTCCGCCCCACAATATTTATTGTGAAGGCACTATTTACATAGAGCAGCTTCTGGCCCGTATGCGGATGACGAATCACAATGGGATGAACTGCGCCGGTCTTTAGATCCTGCCCGCGTAGATCGCTACCCATGTCGGTTTGCGCGTAGATGCCATCGGCTTTGTAGACATGATCGGCGGTATGAAAGGCCTCGAGCCCCTCGATTTCCTGCTTCAGCTCATCCGATAGCGAATCGTAAGCTGCACCCATATGCGCGTAGAGCGTATCGCCGCCCTTCGGAGGAAGTGTGCGCGCCACCAGAATAGAGCCCATGGCCGGAACCTGGTCGTAAGAGTGATCCGTATGCCAGGCACCGCCAATATTTGTGGTCTGCTCGGCGCTCTTCCTGACCAACGCGATCTCGGGATATGCCTCGTTCAAAGGGAAATAGTTATTGATGTCGATCCCGCCCCAACGCCTTGCGAAGGCAATATGGTCTTCCGGCGAAAATTCCTGGTCGCGAAATACAGCGACTCCATGAACATAGATCGCTTGCTTGATCGCTTCCATCACCTCGCCATCGGCATTTGCAAGTTGGACGCCGGAAATCTCGACTCCACAGCGCGGCGACATTGGTGTGATTTGCATTATCCCCTCCTCCGCAGCCCCATTTGAGGCCATATCGGCCTATCTTACGCGAGCAATTTGTCGAGTCCATGCAAAACCCGCGAGACTCGACTTGCCATTGCGATAGGCCAGTGCTAGTCGCGCGCCAGCCTTGCCGGGGTGACCCTCATCACTTCGATTAGCCAAGGCGATGCATCGTTATTTCCCCGGACCCAAGAGGACTCCAAGCGCGTGGATATTTTCGCCGGTATTCAGGCTAGCCTTGCAGGGCGTTACGCCTCGGCTCTTTTTGATCTCGCTTCCGAGAATGGCTCGGTCAGCGCGGTCGAATTGGACCTTGAAAAGCTAGACGCCGCACTCAGCGAATCGAGTGACTTGCAAGGTGTGACCACCAATCCCGAACTGTCACGCCAGACACAGGGCGCGGCCATTGCTGCCGTGGCCGACCAACTTGGCGTTTCGGAACTGACAAAGAATTTCCTTGGCGTGCTGGCTGAAAATCGCCGGCTCAACGCTTTGGGCGATATGATCAGTGCCTTCCAGACTATTGCTTCTGCCCAGCGAGGCGAAGTTACCGCGGAAGTGGCAAGCGCTCATCCTTTGAGCGACGATCAACTCGCCACGCTTAAGGACAAGCTTACGGCCCGCGAAGGCCGCACCGTGAAATTGAAGCCGAGTGTCGACCCAGATCTTCTGGGCGGGCTTGTCGTCACCATTGGATCGCAGCGTATTGATGGCTCGATCCGTACCCGTTTGAATTCCCTCGCGAACGCGATGAAAGGCTAAATGATGGAAATCCGCGCCGCAGAAATCTCCAAGGTCATCAAGGACCAGATCGCCCATTTCGGAAATGAAGCCGAAGTCAGCGAAGTCGGCTCCGTTCTCTCGGTGGGCGATGGTATCGCCCGTATTCACGGCCTCGAAAAGGTCCAGGCCGGTGAGATGGTCGAATTCGCCAATGGCGTTCAGGGCATGACGCTGAACCTCGAATCGGACAATGTCGGTGCCGTGATCTTCGGCTCTGACGCCGAGATCAAGGAAGGCGACAGCGTTAAGCGTACCGGCACCATCGTGGACGTACCGGTTGGCAAGGGTCTGCTGGGCCGTGTTGTAGACGCCCTCGGTAACCCGATCGACGGCAAGGGTCCGATCGAAGGCACCGACCGTCGCCGCGTTGAAGTGAAGGCTCCAGGCATCATCCCGCGTAAGTCGGTTCATGAGCCTGTTCAGACTGGCC
>DMWU01000021.1 GCA_003483125.1 Erythrobacter sp.
CGGAGCATATGCCACATCCTTGAAGAGCAATCGCGGCCCATTGGCGGGCGTGAAGGGCGCGCAAATCTGAAGCTTGGGATAATATTGCCCCCCTGCCCGCTCCAAAGCATGTGCCCATGAATGGTCGAAGACGTACTCACCCTGGCTATGCCCCTTTGCATAGCTGGGAAGCGCCGCAAGCAGTGCGTCATCAGAGCCTGCGATAACTAACGGCGCCGGCTGCCAGCCGGTTCCTTGTCCGACACTGCCTGAGTCCTCCAGCGAGGTGAGGAACTGGTGGCTAACAAAAGGATTTCGGTCGCCGCCCAGTGCATTCCATTCTTCCGGACTGAAGCTTCCGACGGACGGTGCAAGGCTCGCAGTGAGGGCAGTCTCGCTCATTCGATACCCTCACCTTCAGCGATTAAGGTATCCGCGAACCGCTCAGCTCGATGGCGCAGCGCTCGGGAATTGACGGTCCAGGTAAGAATGGGCAGGCCACGTTTGCGTAATTTCGCGACCATCGGATTGGGCAGGGCATGGATATGGTAGGCGAGAAAATCTGGGCGCGCGATCCAAAGTGCCAGATATCGCCGCCACGCTTGCTGGGTATAACCATGATCGTATTCGCGCATGACCAGCCCAGCCAGCATTGCTGGAGAGTGCTTGCGGAACCAGCGCGCAACGCGCGGGTCAAAGCTCATTACGGCATGGTCGCCTGAATAATCGCGGAGCGCATTTGCAACAATCGCGCAGCTACGCGCGATATCATATCGTGGCTTCGACTTGATCTCGACCAATAAGGGAACCTGGCCTCCGATCAGGTCAAGCAATTGCAGCAGCGTGGCGGGATTTTCGTCGCTATCGACAAACTGTAACTGCTGAATCTCGGCTGCCCTGCGCGACGCGATCGAGCCTTTACCATTGGTCAGCCGCCCAAACTCCCAATCATGAAAAACCATCGGATGGTCATCGGCGCTGCGCTGGATGTCGCACTCAATGCCATGTCCGGCTTCAATCGCCAGCCGTGCAGCCAGCAACGAGTTTTCAGGTACGTCATTATTATGGAGCCCGCGATGCGCGTAGGTCCATTTCGTCAGCCAGTCTGGCGGTGGGCGCTTAGTCCTCGGTAACAGCAAAGATCGCGTCAACCTCTACCGCTGCGCCTAGTGGTAATGAAGGAACACCCACAGCTGCGCGAGAATGCTGGCCGGCATCGCCAAAGACTTCGGCCATAAGATCTGATGCACCATTCGCCACCTTGGGCTGGTCGGTAAATTCCGGCGTCGAAGTGACAAATGCACCTAACTTGACCACACGCCTTACGCGGTCGAGCGAACCCAGTTCTGCCTTGATTTGGGCCAAGATCATCATGCCGCAACCGCGCGCTGCAGTAATGCCATCATCCAAGCTTACATCTTCGCCCAATCGGCCTGTGAACAGTTTTCCATCCACGAAGGATACCTGGCCGGAAACATAGGCAAATCCACCTTCAACAACGACCGGCACATAGCTGGCCACCGGTGCCGCCGGTTCTGGCAAAATAATGCCTAGCTCCTGCAAGCGAACTTCCGCGCTCATGTCGCTTCCTTTTCCAATTGATCGAGCAGCCATGGCAACGCATCATGCCAATGATCGATCCGTGCATGAGCATGGCCAGCCTCATGCGCACAGTCTATATGTGGTGCAAGCCAGGGCTCTCCGCATAGGTGCAAGCGCCGCGTATGGGGGGCAAGCTCCGCTACCGACTGATGATGCTGCGGCAGGTCGTCGATAAAGAGCGCCCGCGATGGCGAGTATTCCTGAATGATCGATTTGAGCGCGGGGCCCTTCGGCCCTTGGTTGGTAAAGACCCGTGCATGCACCCCATGGTCTGCCAGCTGCCGTGCACGATTATCTCGCCTCTCATCGGTCAGATTTGTCAGAATCACAACATCGGCATTATCAGCTAGGCGGTTAATCCCAGTTACCGCGCCTTCAATGGGGTTCTGCCTACCCATTTGCGTGTCGAAGAATTTTCCGAGGAATTTCCATACCTCCTCCTGCCCCAATGCCTCGCCATTCGACTCCCAGGTCAAAGCATTGGAGAAGTTGTTCCCTTTCATCTGGAAGCGCACGCCCTGGCTTTCCTCAAGCCATTCCTTGAAGGGAACAACCATATGAAGAATTACTTCGTCGCAATCACAAATTATTAGTGGGCGGCTCATCCGCGTAATTCCTCCATGGCACCTACTAACACCTCTGGCGTAACGGCCAGAGCTTCGGCTGCACGTATAAGATCAGCTTCGTGATTTGCCAGAAATTCAAGTACAGCGGCCAGCGTCGCTGGCTCTTCCAGTGCATGACGCAGTGTTGCCGGGTCAAGGCCGGTAAGCGAAAGAAAGCGTGCAGCGCGGTCGCTATTTTCCAAGATCCAGCCAAGCGCTGCCAGCGACAGTACCTCTGGCGCCTGATCCAGCTTTGCGGGGGATGATGTCTCGCTTAGAATTGTCAGCTACCTTTCGGCAAATGTAGTGCTAGTTACGAGGCTTGGGAGCATTTGAGTTCAGTGGCAAAGAGAATCCTGGTTGTCGAGGATAACGACCTCAACCGAAAATTGTTCTGCGATGTTCTGCGCGCCCAGGGCTATGAAGTAGAGCCTGTGGCCGAAGGCGATACCGCATTGCAAATTGCGCGCGAAGTGCGTCCTGACCTGATTATCATGGATATCCAACTGCCCAAAGTCTCAGGCGTCGACCTGATCGAAGAGGCGAAACGCGATTTGGAGCTGGCGCCAATCCCTGTGCTGGCCGTTACCGCCTATGCCGGAAAGGGTGATGAAGAGCGTATTCGCGAAGCCGGAGCTGCAGGCTACCTGGCCAAGCCGATATCGATCATGCCCTTCATGAATGCAGTCAAGGAACTGCTACGCGCCTGAATGACCGGCTCTATGCCAGCATCACATGCTCCGTCAGGTAGGAGAGGATCGTGGCGACCAGCCCAGCGATGAAGATGCGATATGCTACCCCTAGGAATCGATATTTTCGCCGGTGCAGCACCTGCCCGTTCTGGTAGATGTCATGCAGCATCGCACGATAGACCTTTTCCTCGGTCTCAAGATCCTCAAGCACTTCCTGCACCCATTCCGCCTCATGTCGCAGAGCGAAATGCCCAAAGAACAGTTTGTTCGGCGTTCCCTGCTCTTTCTTTGGCTTTCCGGCCCAGGGCAGAATCGCAATTACCGCGCATAGCGAACTGAGAAATGCCGATGCTGCCAGGATAATCATCGTCCAGGACATATCCCCGACCATTGACTGGCTAACCAAAATTGAAAACACCAGGAAAGTGGCACCCATCAGGATGGACGCTTTCTGATCAGCCATCTGCGAAAGGGTTAGCGTGTTTACTTGCGCAGTGCGCAGCATATGTACCGCATAGGGCGAATATGCCTCGGGCGGCGTGACGTTAGTGCTCGCCGCCGCTTCTTCTCTTACCGATTCATCCATTGGCAAATCCCCCCAAATTCCGCCCGGATTGCTTGATGAATAGGATTGCCAGTGCGCTCCAAGCTTGACAAGCAGTGGTTTGACCCGCTTTTCGGTCGCAATCGCATGGCAGGCGCAGCCTGCAAGCAGCAAGAAAGAGCCAATTTTATGGATCGTGCCGAAGTTGACACCACAATCCGCTCACTGATCGAGCCCTTCAACAAGAAGGAAATCGCGATCAGCGATGCGACTACATTCGCCAATGACCTGGAGTTTGACAGCCTCACTGTGATGGATTTCGTTGCAGCAATTGAAGATGAGTTCGATATCATCATAAGCATGAACCAGCAGGCAGAGATCGAAAATTTCGGCCAGCTGGTGGATGCGGTTGCAAAGCTCCAGGGTTAGTATGGGGCATCCGGAAATGAGCGAAGGCATGGTTGAGGGCGCAGACCTCTTTTCAAAGTTCGACGATATCATTGCATTGCGCGAGGGTCTGCTCGCTAGCGGGCAGGAAGATCCCTTCAACCTGGTGATGGAGAAAGTTCTCTCGCCTACTCGCGCAATCTGCAATGGGCGCGATACGATCCTGCTCGGCACCTACAATTATATGGGCATGACCTTTGACGCCGATGTGGTTGAAGCAGGCAAGCAGGCGCTGGATGATTACGGCAGCGGCACCACTGGTAGCCGCGTTCTCAATGGAACATACCAAGGTCACTAGGAAGTCGAGCAAGCGCTCAAGGAATTCTACGACATGGACCACGCCATGGTCTTCTCCACGGGATACCAGGCGAACCTTGGCATTATCTCAACCATTGCCGGCAAGGGCGACTATGTGGTGCTTGATATCGATAGCCATGCCTCGATCTGGGATGGCTGCGCGATGGGCAATGCCGAGATCGTGCCCTTCAGGCATAATGACATCGAAGCGATGGAAAAACGTCTGCGACGTATTCCCGAGGGTGCTGGCAAGCTGGTGGTACTTGAAGGCGTTTATTCGATGCTGGGTGATATTGCCCCACTTAAGGAAATGGTCGCGGTCGCCAAGAAGTATGGTGCCATGGTCTTGGTAGATGAAGCCCACTCGATGGGCTTTATTGGCGAGCATGGCCGGGGTGTCTGCGAAGAACAGGGCATTATTGATGACTGCGACTTCATCATTGGCACTTTCTCCAAGAGCGTAGGCACGGTCGGCGGCTTCTGCGTTTCAAATCATCCCAAGTTTGAAGTGATGCGCTTGGTCTGCCGCCCATATGTCTTCACCGCCAGCCTGCCGCCCAGTGTTGTCGCGACTGCGGCCACATCGATCCGCAAGCTGATGCATGGCTCCAC